>JANYLG010000128.1 GCA_025363775.1 Acidobacteriota bacterium
GCGCGTTTGAGCGAATCGAGTTCACGAGCACCAACTTGTTGCTGACACCGTCGAGTAGCGACTCGGAACTGCCCCGCGGCTGCCCTTCCGAGGTCACCGGCTCCTCGGTGCTGCCGCGGGGCACGACGCCCGGCGCGAGCATCGCCAGGTTGGCGGCGTTGCGTCCAGACACCGGCAGGTCGTCGAGCTGCTCGCGTTTGACGACGTTGTCCACCGTCGTCTTGGTCGTCTCGACGAACGGCGCCGCAGCGCTAACGGTGACCGTCTCGGCCACGCTCGCCACGCTGAGGGTGAAGTCGAGGCTCGCCTCTTGGCCGAGCTCAAACCGCAGCCCCTGCCGGATTTCCCTCTTGAACCCAGAGAGTTCGACCGTCACGTCGTAGCGGCCGACAGGGAGGTAGGAGAGGTAGAACGTGCCTTTCGCGTCCGTTGTCGCTGTCCGGGTGAATCCCGTGTCGGGACTTCGGACCGCCACCGTGACTCCGGGCAGCACCGCCTGGCTGGAGTCTTTGACCGTTCCCTGGAGTGAAGCGGTGGTGGTCTGTGCGACTGCCGGTACCGCGAGTATCCCGAGCAGGAGAATGAGAATAGCGACTCGCATGTGCATGTGCTCTCCCTTCCTCGATCGTGAACCGTCCGAGAAACAGACCACCAACCGGGTCGGCGACGTGCGGCCCGGACCGAACGCCATGCAAGAGTGAGGAGACCGGCACCAGGTCGGGGCAGAGTGCCGCGGCCGAGATTGTCCTCTATCGGCGCGACGTGGGTCAAGCAGCCTCGGGATGCCGTCGGAGTCGCGCCCCTCGGCGGTCCAGACGGTGACCAATTTGACCTTGCGCGTCTTGGCCGACCCGTCGGGCTGCTTGCCCGCCCGGCCCGCGAGCTCGGCGTTCCTCATCGGGATGCCGGTGCCGTCCACCCTCAGATACATCGTCGGGGCCGAGGCCGGGTCGGGCCTCCCCTGCGGGCCGTTCGGCGACGCTTTCGGGGTCCGTCAGGTAGATCTGACGGGAGCTGCCGCGATCAGCAAAGATGCTGTCCCAGTGGTCCCCTCAGCCCGTCCGGCCTGGATGTGAGGAGCGGGCATTACAGCAGGCCGACGCCGGCCTTCTTCGCGGCCCTGGCCAACTCGTGATCGCTCGTCGCCAGCGTCGCACCGCGGCGCATCGCCAGCTCCAGGTACGCCGCGTCGTAGATCGTGAGCCCGTACTGCCGGGCGAGACCGGTCGTTTCGCCCGCGACGTGGCGCGTGGTGTCGCGGTCGATCTCGATGGGCAGCGAGAGCACGACGTGAAGGGCTTCCGTCACGTCCGCTTGGGTCGCCCGCTTGCGCCGTTCCGCCATGAGCAGCCCGTTGGCCACATCGAGCGGCCAGTGTGCCGGGACGAATGTGGGAATACCGCGCTCGAGGGCGTCGAGCGCGTCGAGCGCACCTGGAGCCTGCTCGTCGGACATCAGGAAGCCGAGCGCCGTCGAACCGTCGATGACGAGGGCTTTCATGTCAGATCCGCCGACCGGCCGTGATCAGGTCCTTGGGCGACTCGCCCTTTGCCAGCATCAGCCGGGAGCGCAGTGCGCGCACCCGCTTGAACAACTCGCCCAGGGCTATCGGCTGACCAACCGGCACCAGCCGTGCGACTGGCCGCTCGTGCTTCGTGATGATGACGTCGTGCCCCTGGGCCACGAGTGCCAGGAGAGCTGGTAGCGTGGTCTTGGCTTCGTAGGCGCCAACTGTCTTGATCGCAGGCATGCATTTAGACTAGTCTCAGACCAGTCTATTTGTCAATTCCGCCTGTCGGCTCCGAGGAGGCTCGATGACCGAACCTCACACCACCGGCGCACTGGCCCGCGCCGTTGGGACTACATGCTCCTCCGCCACGAGCTGGTGCCGAGCGACCTCGTCCAGGTGCTCGGCAGCAACGACCTGCGCGTCGCGTAGCACGCCGCCAGCCTGTTCCTGCCTCAGGTTGATACCGCTGACGGTCTGCTCGGGCGACGTCGGCCGCCTCACCGCAGGCCGACTGGCGAACTCCGAGGCCAAAACGTGCGCCGACGTCGCCGTCGCGAAAGGCGTTCCGCGCGAGGCCGTCCTGCGAGCGGCGGTGGAGCGGTTAGCGCAGCATGCGATGGTTAGCGCTACGGTTAGCACACCGAAAATACGCCGGCTGGCGAAACCTAAACATCGATGATTTACTGAGTTTTTTAGTGCCGGGGGAGGGACTCGAACCCTCACGACCCTTGCGGTTCCCGGGATTTTAAGTCCCGTGCGTCTGCCAGTTCCGCCACCCCGGCATGGGTGAGTCGCTGGCATCATAGCACCGCGAGGCACGCGAGGGGAGCGACCGGCGCGGCTCGCGCTGAGGGGATTGGCTAGCATCCAGCCGTCATCCTTGCGCCCCGGCCCAGAGTGACCCGAGTTCCAGTTCAATCTCGGTGAAGGGCTCGGCAACACTCAGCACTCGTGCCCCCACCTTCGGCCGCGCCAGCACCCCGCAGCGTCTCACCTCCGCACGCCCCGCAGCTGCTCCCCAAACGCCTTCGGGTCGGTCGTCGGCTGCTCGCACACAAAATTGCGGCACACGTAGGCCGTCGGCTTCCCCTCCCTCATCGTCTGGCCGCCGACCCACGGCAGCAAGTCGAGCAAGCGGCGTGACGCATCGGCCTTGGCGTCCACGGCGACCAGCACGACGAACGGCTGGTAGGTCTGGCTCACCTCACGGAGCAACTCGCTCGTCGCCCCGTCCCCTCGTGACCCGACGATGACCACCTCCGACAAGCCGGCGTGCCACGCGGACAGCGCGGCCAGCATCATCGGGACGGCGCGCGGCGCGCCCGTGAGTCGCGGGGCGAAGAGCATCAGCGTGCGTTCGATCTTCGAAGCGGCATCCCCGCCGGACCGGCCAGACGACGAGGCAGCCGCGTCGGCATCGCCCGCCAGCTCGACGAGGTCGGGCCGCAGGGCGTCGAGGTGCGAGAGGGCGAGCAGGTTGACCACGGCCACCGAACTCGCCGCCGGTTCCGCGCCGTCGTAGTCTTCCTTCAGCCGCAGCAGTACCGTCTCGTCCCGACCCGTCGTGCTGAACCACCCGCCCGACTCGTCGTCCCAGAACAACGCGTCCTGCCGCGCCTGCATGGCGACGGCCCACTCGAGCCAGGCGGGATCGCCATCCGCCTGGAACAACTCGATCAAGCCGAAGATCAGGCAGGCGTAGTCCTCCGCGTAGGCGTCGATCGCCGCCTCGCCGTCCCGATAGCGGCGCAGCAGCCGGAGGGTGGCGTCGTCCCACATGCGATCGCGGATGAAGGAGGCGGCACGGCGGGCGGAGTCGAGGTACGACGCCGCGGGCCCGCCTGTCCATGCATCCACAACGCGCGACGCACGAGCGAAGGCGGCGATCATCAGGCCGTTCCACGCCGTCAGCACCTTGTCGTCGAGCTGCGGGCGTGGCCGGGTCTTGCGCACGCGGAAGAGGATGTTCCGCGACCGGGACACCGCGGCCCGTACGTCGTCGGCCGACCGCTGCGTCTCGCCCGCGATCTCCTCGATCGTCCGCGCTTCGTACAGGATGTTGCGCCCTGTGAATTCCGCGTGCGGGTCGTTCAGGGCGTTGCCGTCCGGCTGCACGCCGTAACGCTCCGAGAAGGCCTGCGCGTCGGGGCCGAGCCGTTCGCCGATCTCGCGCGCCGTCCACAGGTAGAACGCCCCCTCCGACTTGTGCCCATCCGGCGCCTCACCAGGCGGCAGGCTGTCGGCATCCTCGGCCGAATAGAACCCGCCGTGCTCGTCGGTCATGTCGCGCTGGACGTAGCGCAGTGTGTCTTCGGCCACTTCGATGAAGCACCGGTCGCCGGTCGCCTGCGCGGTCTCGACGCAGGCGAGGACGAGTTGCGCCTGGTCGTACAGCATCTTCTCGAAGTGCGGGACGCGCCACTGCCCGTCCACCGAGTAGCGATGAAACCCGCCGCCCACGTGATCGCGCATCCCTCCCGCCGCCATCGCCCGCAGCGTGTGCGCCACCACATCGAGCGGCGCGCCTTCGCCCGTGCGTCGATGCTCGCGCAGCAGGAACAGCAGCTCGGACGGCCTCGGGAACTTCGGCGCGCCCCCGAACCCGCCATGCCGCCGATCGTAGCTGGCGAGGAAATCGCGAGTCGCCCCGTCGAGCGCAATCGTTCCCGGCACCTGTGTCCCGCCGCCCGTGGCGCCCGCGGCGGCGCTGGCCAGATGGTCCGTCACGCCGGCGGCGGCCAGCTCGACGCGCGGGCGCTCGTCGCGCCACAGTCGCGCCACGTCCATCAGCAGGTTGGCAAACCCGGGCTTGCCCCACCGGGGAGTCGGCGGAAAATACGTGCCGCCGTGGAACGGCCGCCGGTCGGGCATCAGCCAGACGCTCATCGGCCACCCTCCCCCGCCAACGGTGGCCTGGACGAACGTCATGTACATCCGGTCCACGTCGGGGCGTTCCTCGCGGTCCACCTTGATCGAGATGAAGTGCTCGTTCAGCACGGCCGCGACGTGCGCGTCCTCGAACGACTCGTGCGCCATGACATGGCACCAGTGGCACGTGCTGTAGCCGACCGACAGAAAGATCGGCTTGTCCTCGCGGCTCGCCGCCTCGAACGCGGCATCACCCCAGGGATACCAGTCCACGGGATTGTCGGCGTGCTGAAGGAGGTAGGGGCTCTTTTCGGAGGCAAGGCGGTTCATATGGGAGACTCAGGGCTCAGGGGCCAGGGGCCAGGGATCCGGGATCCCGGCCGCGGCGCAGCCGCGCGTAGGCGGCCGTGAACTGGGCGCCGTAGAGCAGGATGGCGGACGACGTGTAGACCCAGATCAGGAAGACGACGACGGCCGCAATCGAGCCGTGCACCAGGTTGAATCCGCTCATGTCGCGCACGAAGTAGGAGAACCCTTCGAGCGCCACGTGCCAGAGCAGACCGGTGACGATGGCCCCCGGCCACACGTCCCTGAACCGCACGTCCGTGTTCGGCACGAAGTAGTAGATGAGGCCGACGACGACGGTGAGCAGGAACGTCGTCGCGTACCGGATGAAGAGACCGCCGACCACCTGCAGGGACGGGAACCGCACCACCACGTCCGCGAACCACAGGGCGTGGACGATTTGGAGCGCGCTCACCAGGGCCAGCGCGAGCACCAGGACGAACCCCGCGGCCAGCAGCATCACGAACGAGAACAGCTTGTGGCGCAGGTAGCTCCGCTGCTTCTCCACGCCCCAGGCGTTATTGACGGCTGAACTCACGGCGCTGAACACGCCGAGCGCCGCCCACACCATCGCAAGCGCGCCGCCGATGCCAATCCGGAATCGGGTCTGTTGGAGCGCGTCGAGCTGCGCCGAAAGGAAATCGAACTGCGTCGGGAAGTACCGGAGCAGGAACGACACGACGGCCGTCCGCCGGTCCACGTTCGACGTGAGGCTCCCCAGGATCGAGAACGTCAGCAGGAAGAAGGGAAACAGCGACAGCAGCCCGTAGTAGGCCACCGACGCGGCATAGGTGAGATCGTCGCCGTTGTAGAACTCGACCGAGCCGCGCCTGAAGGACTGCCCCACCAGGACGAACCACGCCAAGACACGCGTCCACGCCGGGCGCAGGCGCCAGGGCGGGCGCAACTCCTGCTGGCGGATTGTCGGCGGCACGCGCCTATTGTCTCACGCCACCCTTCGACTCGCTACGCTCGCTCAGGGCAGGTCCTTCGACTCGCTACGCAACTGGCCACTACTCCTTGGCCGCCTTCTGACGGGAGGCGCGACCCATGTCGCGGATGTCGTGCTTCTTCAGCTTGCTGTAGAGCGTGGGACGGTAGAGCCCCAGAATCGCAGCCGCTTCCTGCTTGTTCCAGTTCGTCCGCTGCAACGTCTGCAGGATCGCCATCTTCTCGATCTCGGCGAGCGTCCAGTGCGGCGGGAAGACGAACTCCGCCGACGCGCTCGTCTCTTCGCGGAGCGATTCGGGGAGATCGCCCGGCACGATCTCGGTGGCCTTCGTGACCAGGACTGCCCGCTCGATCGCGTTCTCGAGCTCGCGGACGTTGCCGGGCCAGCGGTTCCGAATCAGCACGTGGTAGGCCGCCGGCGAGAACCCGCGGACGGCCTTCTGGTAGCGCTGGCAGAACTTGTCCAGGAAATGCTCGCACAACAGCGGGATGTCCTCGGTGCGCTCGCGCAGCGGCGGCACCCGGAGCGTAATCGTGTTGATCCGGAAATACAGGTCCTCGCGCAGCTTTCCCTCGCGGAGCGCCATGTCGAGGTCGATATTCGTCGCGCAGATCAGCCGGAAATCGACGTGCACGATCCGGTCGCTGCCGACCGGCCGGTACTCGCGCTCCTGGAGCACGCGCAACAGCTTGGTCTGCAGGTACGAAGGCATCTCGCCGATCTCATCCAGCAGCAGCGATCCGCCCTCGGCCATCTCGAGCAGGCCTTCCTTGTCCATCGTCGCGCCGGTGAACGACCCCTTCTTGTAGCCGAACAGCTCCGACTCGATCAGATCCTTGGGGATCGCGGCGCAGTTGATCTTGATGAACGGGCCCTTGGCGCGCTTGCTGTTGTAATGGATGGCGTTGGCGATCAGCTCCTTCCCCGTGCCGTTGTCGCCCTGGATCAGGATGTTCGCGTCGCTGCCCGCAACATTCCCGATGAGCTCGAAGAGGTCCTGCATCTTCTTGCTCTTGCCAATCACATTCGCAAACTTGAACCTGTCCTGCAACTTCGCCTTGAGCTGGATGTTCTCGGTGTGCAGATCCTTCCGCTCGATCGCCTTCCCGAGCAGCGCGAGGATTCCGTCGGCTTCGATCGGTTTCTCCAGGAAAAATGAGGCCCCCGCCTTGATCGCGTCCACCGCCTTGGAAATCGTCCCGTGACCCGAGATCGCGACCAACTCGGCGTCGGGCTGCGCCTCCTTGAAGCCGCGCAGCAGGTCGAGCCCATCCACGTCGGGCAGCACCATGTCCGTCACCACCACGTCCGGTCGCCAGTTCCTGAAGATCTCATCGCCCCGCGCGCCGCTGAGCGCCGCCCGCACCTCGTAGCCCTCGTGCTCGAGCAGGATCTCGAGCCACTCGGTCATGGCCGGTTCGTCGTCGATGACGAGCACCCGCTTCTTTCGCTTGAGAGTCATGGTAGTAGGGAAAGTATACACATTCGCCTCACAACGTCCACTACCTGACAGATTGTGTGGTTTCTTTACGAGAATACGGGCCGGAGATTCTGGAATAATGTCGAGCTAGGCGCCTGGGTGTGCACAGGACGTTGACTGACGTAAGATGAGGCGATGCTCAACGTCGACCTCATCCGTGCCCAGTTCCCCGCCCTCTCACAATCCGAGTCCGGACGCCCGGTTGTCTTCTTCGACAACCCCGGCGGCACGCAGTGCCCGGCCGTGGTGATCGAGGCCGTCTCCCACTACCTCTCCGCCGACAACGCCAACCACGGCGGCGCGTTCGCGACCAGCCTGCGAAGTGACGCGATGCTCGCCGATGCCCACGTGGCGATGGCCGACTTGCTGGGCGCCGCGTCTCCCCGCGAGGTCGCCTTCGGCGCGAACATGACGTCCCTGACGTTCAGCGTGAGCCGCGCGCTCGGCCGCTGGCTGTCGCCAGGCGACGAAATCCTGGTCACCAACCTGGATCACGACGCGAACGTGGCCCCATGGCTGCTGCTCGCGGAGGACCGTGGGGCGGTCGTGCGCCGGGCGGACATTCACCTGGACGACTGCACGCTGGACATGGAGTCACTCTCATCCCAACTGTCCAGTCGTACCCGGATCGTCGCCGTCGGCTACGCCTCGAACGCAGTCGGCACCGTCAACGACGTGCGGCGAATCGTCGAACTGGCGCGCGAGGCCGGCGCCTTGACCTACATCGACGCGGTGCAGTATGCGCCGCACGCCGCCATCGACGTGCAGGCACTGGGATGCGACTTCCTCACCTGCTCGGCCTACAAGTTCTTCGGCCCGCACGTGGGCGCGTTGTACGGGCGGCTCGATCTGCTCGAGCGGCTGACCGCCTACAAGGTGCGGCCGGCGGGCGACCAGCCGCCGGACAAGTTCGAGACAGGAACCCTGAACCACGAGGGCATCGCCGGCACCCGGGCCGCGATCGAGTACCTCGCCGGTCTCGGGGACGAGGTCCCCGATGGCGCCTCCCGTCGCGCACGCATCCTCGCCGGCATGCACGCGATCGAGGAGTACGAGCGCCGGCTGTGCCGACAACTGCTCGAAGGCCTCGCCCGAATCCCCGGCCTTCGGGTGTGGGGCATTGCCGATCCCGCCCGGTTGGACGAACGCGTCCCGACGGTGTCGTTCACCATGGATCGACACTCGCCAAGGGAGATCGCCGAGCAGTTGGCGCGCGCCGGGATCTTCGTCTGGAGCGGCCACTTCTACGCGCTGTCGCTGACGACGCGGCTCGGTCTGGAGCCGTCTGGCGGGCTGCTGCGCGTCGGCCTGGCCCATTACAACACCACCGACGAAGTCGATCGTCTGCTCTCCGAGCTCGGCCGCCTGTAGACATCTTCCAGGGCTGAAGATCAGTCGATCGCCGCGATCGCGTCCATCTCAACCAGGTAGCCGTAGTGCAACGGCGAGACCGGGACGACCGCGCGCGCCGGCTTGTGGTCGCCGAACGCCTCGGCGTAGAGCCGGTTGAACTCCGGCCAGTCGGTGACATCCGTGACGTACACGGTGCACTTCAGCACCCTCGACAGGTTCGAACCCGCACCTTCAACCGCGGCGCGCACGTTCGCCAGCACCTGTCGCGCCTGCTGCTCGAAGGTGGCGGACGGCGGCAGCGGGCCTTCCGGGCCGATCGGCAACTGGCCAGAGACATAAGCGACGCCGCCGTGCACGACGACGTGGCTGTAATGCCCGCCCGGCTTCGCCAGCCCGGACGGATTCGCGCACTCGACCATCATCACCATCCTCCGAACCTTTCCCACCGGGCCATCACGTCCCGGGAGCCATTGACAACGTGGTAATTCGCGTGCTGCGCGGCCGTCGCGCACGCGTGATTGGGCAGGATTCGCAGCTGGGCACCGACCGGGAACGACGCCCGGTCGATCATCCCGGCGTCGCGGCGAGAGATGACGCCGTGCTCCTGGTTGGCGTCGCTCATCACGAACCCCTCGAGCACGCGGCCGTCCACGTCGAGGACGATGCCGTAGCCCTGGTCCACCCTCTGTCCCGCGGTTCCGCGGTCACGTGAGGTCGCCATCCAGCCACCGTCGGTGATAATCCAGCCTTTCTCGGGCTGGTGGCCGATGATGCTCACGAGCACCGACAGCGCGATATCATCGACGGCACAGACGCCGAGACCCGCCATCACGAGGTCCTGGAACACGAAGACGCCCGCGCGCACCTCGGTGACGCCAGTGAGGTCGCGCGCGAAGGTCGCCGTCGGCGTGGACCCCACGCTGACGATCGGCGCCTCGACACCCGCCTCGCGCAACCGTGCGGCCGCTCGCACCACCGCGGCCCGCTCCTGCTCGGCCATGGCCACGATGGCGTCGGGGGATCGGCACGCGTAGGACCCGCCGGCATGCGTCATCACGCCACGAATCGTCGCGCCGTCCGTCATCGCCACCGCAATCGGCACCAGCGCCGTGCCCTCGGGCTTCACCCCGCCGCGGTGGTCGTCCGAATCGATCTCGATGAGCGCGGGAATCTCGCACCGGTGCGCCGCGCAGTAGGTCGAGACTGCCCGCGCCGCGTCCACGCTGTCGAGGATCACCATCAGGTCGCAGCCGCGCGCCCGCAGGTCTGCGACGCGGGTGAGCTTACCTGGCACGATGCCGACGGCGTACAGAATGTCCGTCACGCCGGCCGCGTGAAACTGCTCCGCTTCCTCGAGCGTGGAGACGGTGATCGGCCCACGCGCGCTGGCCATCAGCCGGCGCGACACGTCGATGCTCTTGCTGGTTTTGACGTGCGGACGGAAGCCGACGCGCAGGTCCGAGAGCCGCCGCCGCATTCGGTCGATGTTGCGCATCATCCGCCCCTCGTCAATCACGAGCGCGGGCGTGAGAAGATCGCTGAGCTGCATGGGACGGCATTGTATCAGGCCCTGAACCGCCGAGCCTCGAGCCTGCCGAGCCGTGAGCCTTGAGGCGCGAGCCGACTTGTGCCACACTCTGACACTGGCAGGACGCCTAGGGGTGGCCGAAACAGACGGCCTGAGATCACACCCTCGAACCTGAACCGGGTAGTACCGGCGTAGGAAAGGCAGCGTGGGCCCGCGCGACGACTACCCGCTCGCGACGCGCAACGGGTTCGTCGCCCTCCAACTGACGTTCTAGCGAGGCATGCCTCAGACCGACGAACCTGGCGTGGCGGCCCCAAGGCACGCACGCTAGAACCAGAAACGCTGCTGGCTGGCCCCGCGAAGCGCGGGGCGTAGACGTCTTGAACGGCCAGACGGGCGTCGGTAGAAACTTGACTCATTTGTGACGACTTTGGCCGTTCAACACGTCTAGTCCCGCATGAGCACCCTTGAGATCGCAGGCGTGCTGACAGGCATTCTCGCCGTGTGGCTGACGACGCGCGAGAAGGTCTGGTGCTGGCCAATCGGCATCGTCTCGGTCCTGCTGTTCGTGGCGGTCTTCTACCGGGCTCGCCTTTACGCGGCGATGGGGCTCCAGGTCGTCTACGTGGGCCTGGCGCTCTATGGCTGGTACGCCTGGGTGAAGGGGGCGCAGGGTGTCCCCCTGCGGGTGTCGCGCACGCCGAGGCGCACCCTCGTCGCAGCCGCCGCGGTTGGAGCCGCGGCCACCATCGGCCTCGGGCTCTGGCTGGGGCAGCAGACCGACGAATCGATGCCGTTCACCGACGCGGCGACGACGTCATTCAGCCTGGTGGCCCAGTGGATGCAGACGCGGAAACTGCTCGAGAACTGGTGGCTTTGGCTGGTGGTCGATCTGGCCTACGTCGGCATGAACGGGTCGCAGGGCCTGGTGTGGACGGCCGGCCTGTATGCGGTCTACACGGGCCTGGCCATCGCGGGCCTGCGGGAGTGGCGACGGTCGATGGAGCGGGCGTGACCATGGAACAGCCTCGTCCCTTCACCGTGGTCGTCACCGGGTCCGAGTGCACCGGCAAGACGACGCTGGCCGCAGAACTCGCCGCGCAGTTCGGCGCCCCGTGGTCGCGCGAGTTCGTCAGGGAGTACGTGGACACCAAGCAGGCGCCGCTTGACGCGTCGGACGTGGAGCCGATCGCGCGCGGTCAGGTGGCGGGAGAACGGGCGGCCGAGGATGCGGCCGCGAGCCGGGGCAGTCGGCTGGTCATTCGCGACACGGACCTCCTGAGCACCGCCGTCTACAGCCACCATTACTACTTCCACTGCCCGGCGTGGGTCGCAAAGAGCGCACGCGATCAACTGGGCGACCTGTACTTGCTGCTGTGCCCGGATGTGCCGTGGATCGCGGATGGCCTCCAGCGGGATCGTCCGGACGATCAGGCCCGTACCAGGATGCACGACCTGTTCCGCAGCGCGCTGACGGGGGCTGGCGCCCTCGTGGTGGAGATCCGCGGCAGCTGGGCCGATCGGAAGTCGCAAGCCGCCGCCGCGATCACGGCCGCAATCGACGCTCGCTCCCACCTGTCGTCGCCGCGTAAGTCTCTCAGCGAGTGATGCTCGCCGCCATCAACGGAAGTCCCCAGACCGACCTGACCCGGTCGTATTCGGCGCGCGGCAACTGAACGAGCAACGGGCTCCGGCCTGGCGTGAGCCACCCGATCGTGAAGGTCAATGCCGGCTCCTCCATCGCCGTGCACCCGGCGGTCCCGCGGCCCGGCCCCTTCCAGATGTGAAGAAAGATGCACGACCCGCCCGCCGGCTGCGGCGTGGGCGCGTTCTGTTCAACCACCACGCCCCACTTGTAGAGCGGCTCCTGCCACATCTTCTCCGAGCTCGACCAGTCCGGGCTCGCAACAGCAGCCCGCGTCGTCAGCCGATTGTAAGACGCGGACCGGACGTCGTCCACGCACTCGACGTTGTCATCGAGAGAGCGATACGGCAACTGCCAGCCCGCCGGTTTCTCCTTCGACTGCCCGAAGACCGTGGAGAGACGAAACACGCCCGCCGGCGCCTTGCCGTCGCCCTCACGCTTGACTGGACCACGGCCCGGAGCGACCAGCCCGCGCCCCCAGGCGAGGCCAGTCCTCCCGACGACGACAGCGACGCCAGCACCTGCGATGCGCCATGGCCCATTTGCGCCGGCGCGCTCGAGACGCTGCATCGTGCCGTCGACGGCGTCCCACCCGTCGGTCAGCACGAGCAGGATCTGCTCCGATCCCTGCAGCGGACTTTCGGCCGCGAGGGGCCCGGAAACCGTCGAGAGAGGCTTCGGCTGCGCGGCATTCGCGCCGGCAGCCATCAGAAACACCGCCACGGCCGACATCGCACATCCCGCGATCGCGACCGTCCGACATCCGCTCTTCGAGCCGTTCATTTTCGCTCCTTTGGCAGGAGTGCCTTCGGGAACTTCGCGACGACCGTGTAGAGCGGATCGACGACGTTCGCCACCCGGGCGGTTCCCGCCTGCGACACGATCTGGTAGGCGTCCATCTTGTCGAAGCCGTAGTCGGCGACCAGCCACTCGATCAACTCGACGTGCGCGATCCGGAATGCGTCGATGAGGGGGCGGCCGCTGCCGGCGACCATCACGTGGTCGGCGTCCTCGATGCGCGGCCAGACAATCTTCTTCCCCTTCACCAGCTCGAACTGCATCGTGACGACGGCCGTCGTTTCGAGGCCCGACCCGCACACTTCCCCATCGCCCTGCGCAGCGTGGATGTCGCCGAAGTAGAAGAGGGCACCCTCGTGGTAGACCGGCAAGAAGATCGTCGCGCCCTCGCGAATGTCGGGAACATCCATGTTGCCCCCGAACGCCCCCGGCCACAGCCCGCCGAACGCTTCTTCGCCGGCCGGCGCCACCGCCACGCGTCCCACCATGGGACGAAGCGGGATCTCGATCCGCTTCGACCTCGAGTTCGGGAGGTCGAGGGTTCCGACGTTGCGCTGGCGATCGAGCTGCCACACGAACCGCCGCGTCGGGAGCGGGTCGTTGAGCAGCCGCAGGCGGCCATCGGTGGCCAGGGCGCTGAGCCCGGCGGGACGAACGAACGACACGGCGGTGTCACGGTTCAACTGCACCTTCAGGATTCGGATGACAAGCGTATCGTCGGGCGTCGCACCCTCGATGAAGAACGGCCCCACCTCGCCCGGCCACGGGCCGCCCTCCTTCTCGTAGTAGTCACCCGGCTTGGCCATCGTCGGCGACTCGACGATGTCCCCCGGCTTCACGCGGAGAACCGGCGGCCGCACCGCGTAGGTCGCCACGCCATTCTGTGGGATGAACTTGTGTGTGTCGGCCATCGCGATCCCCATCATCCCCACCCACGCCACGAGCAGCGTCGGCATCATGGTCCTCATGCAGACCTCTCCTTCGTTACGAGCCCCATTCTAGACCTGACCCTTGGAATACGACCAGCGGCAGATCGATGAAGCTGGCCCGGCCGGGCGGCCGATGGAGTCGGACGTTATCACATTATGGCTAGAGACTCAGGCGGGCGACCTGTGATGCACCCCGGCGTCTGCCTGGGCGCAGGCGGCGTCCCAGGACGCCAGTTCGCTGCGCGCCTGGTGCCGATCGAGATACGCCTCGTCGTATTCGGAGGCGGCAGCAATTGTGTCCGCGCCGTGCAGGCGATGTTCGATCACGTTGGCCGCATGAACAGCGCCAAGCGGGCAGAGACTCTCTGAGTCGCTCTCGGACGGTCGGTGGTGCCAGGCCACCGCCTCGACGATCGCGGGCGGCAGTCCCCAGAGGCCCAGCAGGTAGGCTCCCACATCCGCGTGCGTCGTCCCGATCATGTCCCGCTCGATCACCCATGTCGGCGTCTTGTCGGCCTCGGCCTGTTCGACGATGACACCGTAGTCGTCGGGCAGCGAGCCGGCGAGGATCAGCTTGCCGAGGTCGTGCAGCAGGGCCGCGGTGAACGTCTCGCCGACCTCATCCGCGCCGGCGTGCTGTCGTTCCGCAATCACCCGGGCGAAGCCTGCGGTCGCGAGCGAATGGCGCCAGACCTTCCAGAGGCGGAATCGCGACACGGTCCGCAGGTCGATCTGCTCGAACACGTGCATCGAGAGGACCAGCCCGCGAACGGTCTCGAGGCCCAGGAGTTGCACGGCCTGCGAGGGCTCCGCCACGCGCATGCGGAACCCGAAGAACGGCGAGTTCACCAGCTGCAGGATCTTGGCCGCCATCCCGCCGTCTTTCGCGACCAGTTCGCCCACCTTCCGCGCCGACGCCTCCTCGTTCCGAAGCTCGGTCATGATCGCCATGAACACGGGAGGCAGGCTCGGAACCGACTTCAGCCGCGACACGACCGACTTGAGGCTGGGGTCCGAGAGCCGCTGACCCAGTTTCAGCGTCTGCACGAGGCGATCGAAGACGGCGCCCGCGTGAAGGGGCTTGGCGAGATGCTGGTGCGCGGAGTCGTTGCGGCCCAGCGCCTGGAGACCGTGTTGGTTGGAGAGCAGGAACCGCACCGCGACCGGCTGCCGATCGGCGACGATGTCGAGGAACGGCGTGCCGCCGGCGCCGCGCATGCCCGCGTCGGCGACCACGACGTTGAACGCCCCGCGCGACAGCTGGTCGGTCGCCTCGGCCACCGACATGGCCAACACGATCGACCAGGCCCCCGGCGCCGACCTGAACGCCAGCTCCAGTTCCCCCAGGAAGTGGCGATCGTTGTCAACAAACAGCACCCGAACCACGCAGTCACCCATCCGGTCCTGCCGCCAGCGGCAAAGATGTGAGTTATGGCGGGGCGATCCCCGTCATCAAGGAAATCGGCATGGGTGACGGAGAGGTTGAGGCGGCCGCGCAAACCAACGACAACACGCCAGCTTTCACGGGTCTGGTCCTGCAAACATCTTCTACTCAAGAAATCCCGGCGGTTGCCGATTTGCTGATCAGGACAAGTCTGCGATGGCGCCAGCCGGCCGTCGGATCGACGAACAGCGTGCGAAACCGGGTTCCAGAGAGGACCGAATGGACACTCCAAGCATCCCGAACACCCTTCAGAACGCCGACACCTCCCCGAGAGCCCAGCGAGAGGCGAAGAGCCAGCCCGCCGGGGGCCGTCGGGCCGAAGGCGCGGCGGCCAGCCACTCCCGCACGGACAGCGCCGAATTCACGGCCCGGGCCCACCTGGAAGCGGCCCGCGACCAGGCCGCGACGATGGCACGGCCCGATGCCCCGGACACCGACAACGGGATCCGCGATCCGACGCCAAACGTCCAACGTCTGGAGGCCGGGGCGATCACCGACGGCCGGGCGGCCGAGGACGCGGCTCGAGAAGCCAGCGACCGGATTCTCGCACAGCCGTTGCTTGCCGCGAGGGCCCAGGCCCATAGTCGCGGCGCGGCCGTGCTTGCCATGTTGCAGTGACAGCGGCGGAGGGTTCGCCAGAGAACCCGGCCGAGGCTCTTTGGTTCCGGCTCGACCGGGTTATGACGAACGTCGCCCGACCGCCACGAGCAACACGAGCGATGCGAGTGGAAGCACCCCGGCCACGCCGCACACCGGCCCGAATCCGTAGCGGTCAATCATGCGGCCAAACAGCGGCGAGGCCACGGTCTGCATGAGGCCGTAGGAAGCAGTCAGCACGGAGACCGCGAACGCGGCACGGCCGGCGCCAAACAGGTCGAGCGGCATCGCGTAGATGTTGGCGCTCATGGCGACCGCCATGAAGAAGCTGACCGAGATGAGCGCGGTGGCCAGTCCCGCGCCCGGCGCCAGCGGCACGAGCGCGGTCGATGTGAGGAGGACCGCGCTCACCACGCAGACTCGAAGGCGAGCCGCGTACAGCCCGCTCCCGGCCTTCGCCCACCGCATCGAGAGCCAGCCGCCGAACAGCCCGCCGAGCGAGGCGAACACGGGCGGCACCCATGCAAACTGGCGATTCGCCTCGGCGAGCGTGAGGCCGTGCGTGGAAACCAGGAACACGGTCGTCCAGTTCATCCAGAGACTGTAGACCGTCATCATCAGGATGTTGGCAGCGGCCAGCGCCCACAGCCGCCAGTCGCGAGCCGGCATCGTGGCCGGCCCGATCTCGGCTGGCGCCGCAGGCACGGGCACCCGCCTCGCCGTGACCCACCACAGCGGGATCCAGGCAAAGCCCGCAATCCCCGTCGCAACGAACGCCGCGCGCCAGCCATACGTCGTGGCCAGCCAGCCTACGAGCAGCGGCGCCGCCATCATGCCGAGCGTAATGCCCACCTGGTTCAGCGCGGTGCCTATCGCCCGCTCCCGCGGCTGCAGGTAGAGCGCAAACCCCTTGGCCGTCGCCGGAATGCCTCCCGACTCGGCGGCACCGAGCGCAGCACGGCAGGTGAGCAGGCTCACGAGCCCGCCGGCAAGCCCCGTCGCAACACCGGCGACCGACCAGAAGGCGACGACGACTGTGATCCCGCGGTTCAGGCCGACGCGGTCGATGAACAGGCCCGCGACCGGCGCGCACACGGCGTACGCGAGCGAGAACGCCGAGAGGATGTAGCCGTAGCCTTCGTTGGAGAGGTGAAATTCATCCTTGAGGAGCGGAGCGAGCGCGGCAAGAACCTGCCGGTCGACAAAGCTGAGCGCGGTGGAGAGCACCAGCACGCCGGCGGCCAGCCACCTCAGCGACATTCCCTGTTGTCCGCCCACCGACCGCCGTATCGCCATCGCGTGATTGTACGATCCATGCCCGGCGGTCACTACCGGTTTCGCGCCGGGTTTGTCCGGTAGCACCACCCGACACCCAGTTCGAGCTTCGCCCGAATACAGGCCCTGGGGTGGTGGGATCTACCGCTGGCGTTCGACCGAGACGTCGCGGCAGGCTGTGCCGCGGAGGACGATCACTGGTCTTCACTGGCCGTCCGGGCTAGAATGTGGTCGGCTTTCCAGGAGGTTCCGTGGTCCCGCACACCCACAGCGATCTGGGTTTTTCAGCGTCAGTTTTCGACGCCCTCCCGTTCCCGGCGTTCATCACTGACGAGGATGTCCGGCTGCTCGCAGTCAACCCGGCGGCGGTCAGGTTCCTGCGGCCCGGATCGGCGACGATTCTTCGGCAGCGGGGCGGCGAGATATTGCACTGCATCAACAGCACCGACGGGTGCGGCAAGTCGAAGCAGTGCTCCGACTGCGTCATCAGAAACAGCGTCGGGTTTGCGGTGACTGGGGGGAAACCGGTCCGCCGGCGGGCCCGGCTGGAGTATCTGTCGGACGGGAACGTCCAGGAGATGCAGGCCCTCATCACGGCCTCGCCCATCGTCTACGAGAACACGGCGTGTGCGCTGCTGTTCATCGAGGACCTGACCCTGCTATTTGCGATGACCGACGTCTTGCCGATTTGCATGGGCTGCAAGAAGGTGCTGAACGATGATCTCTGGCTGCAAATCGAGGCCTATCTCGGCTCGCATCTGGACCTGAAGTTCACCCACGGCCTCTGCCCGGATTGTTCTCGGCGCCTTTACCCCGACGACGAGGGGATGAGCCGCTAGAGATCTTCCCGGCTGAGATCGTCCTTCCGGGACTACGCCGCCGGCTCCCCGATCGAGATTCCGAGTTCGTGAACGAGCGCGTTGAGCGCCCTTCGCTCTTCGGGGGCCACGAGCGTCACCGCCGTGCCGTTGAGCCTGGCCCGTCCCGTTCGTCCGACCCGGTGCACGTAGGCTTCGCGCGTGGACGGCACCTCATAGTTGATGACGTGCGAGATCCCCTCGATGTCGAGGCCGCGGGCGGCGAGGTCCGTGGCGACGAGCGCGGTGAATCTCCCCGATCGCAATCCCGCCACCGCGGCCGAACGCTGCTGCTGCGTGCGGTCCGCGTGCAGCGCCGTCGTCCGGATGCCCTGCGCAACGAGCCGGGAGGCAAGGCGGTCCGCGCCCACCTTCGTGCGCACGAACACGAGCACCGGTCCCTGCTCGTGGCGGAGGAATCTGGCGAGCCACGCCGTCTTCTCGCTGCCGGGCACCATCGCCGCCTTGTGGTCGATCGTCCGCGCAGGACCGTTTCGCGCGCCGTTCTCGATCTTCCTTGCGTTGCGGGTAATCGCCCGGGCACGCGCCATCACCTCGTTGGGAATCGTCGCCGAGAACAACAGCGTCTGCCGCGTGGTGGGGAGTTCGGACAAGATCCGGGTGATGTCGGGCCAGAAGCCCATGTCCATCATCCGGTCGGCCTCGTCGAGCACGAGCACGTCGAGGCCGGAGAAGTCGGTGGCGCCCATCCGCATATGGTCCATCAGGCGGCCGGGTGTCGCGACGACGAGGTCCACGCCCGCGCGGAGCGCTCGCTCCTGCGGATCCGACGGGGCGCCGCCGTAGACGGCGACGCTCGACAAGCCTGTGTGGTAGGCGAACCCCTGGATGTCGTCTTCGATCTGGACGGCCAACTCGCGGGTGGGCGTGAGGATGAGCACCGCGGTTCGGGCCGCCTCACCGATCTGGGCCGGCGTGCGTTTCGCCAGCAGGCGCTCGAGGATGGGCAGGACGAACGCCGCCGTCTTTCCCGTCCCGGTCTCGGCGCACGCGATCAGGTCCACACCTTCCCGGACGATCGGAATGACGTCGACCTGGATGGGCGTCGCGGTCTTGAAGCCGCGTTCGTTGACACCGCGAAGCAGCGCCTGCGGAAACCCGAACGAGTCGAATGTCGAGCCATGTGTCTCGAGATCGTCGGGGATGCTGGCCGGCCGGGACGCGCGAGTGTTTCCCGAGGTCGATGAGGAATAACGGCGAGTATGCCGCCGAAAACGGCGGGCGGGATTGGTCGAACTTGTGTCTGGGTTCAAAAGATCCAACAACTGGAAGGTGGTTTCAGGCCAAACGTACGATTGACAGTCTGACAGGATTCGGCGAAAAGCGCAAATCTCAGGGGTTTCTTGCCAGTCACGGGCGGCGCCGGAGCACCAGGCGGGCGATGAGATCCACGGTCTCGTCGAGACTGACCGCGCCGGTGTCAATGCTGAGGTGGTACTGAGACATGTCGAGCCAGGACCCGCCGCTCACCGACTGCAGGAAGCGGCTGCGGTCGTGGTCCGAGCGGCGCACCAGTTCGAGGGCCGCGGCGGCGTCCGCCATCCGGTAGTCGCGCATCACCCGTTCCACCCGCACGGCCTCGGGGGCATGCAGGAACACACTGATGAGGGTCGGCTCCTGTCGGAGCACCCACGTGGCGGCGCGCCCGACGAACAGGGCGTTCTCGCGGGCCCCGATTTCGCGGATGATCCCCGCTTCCACCGCGAACAGGTCCTCCCCATCGAGCGTTGGCATCGGGGGAGGAACGTACGCGGCTTCCGGGGCCCCCCACGCCAGGACGCTGGCCATCCGGCTCCACAGGCTCGTCACCTGTTCCTCGAGGAGCTCGAGCTCGCTGTCATCGCGCCCGAGGATTCTGGCCGCTTCCTGGAGAATCTCGCGGTCAACGTAGCGAATGCCGAGCTGGCGAGAGACAGACTGCCCGACGTAGGCTCCGCCCGCACCCATCTGCCGCGACAGCGCCACAAGCGTCTTGTCTGGCAAGCTCATGATCTCCTCCGGGGTTACAGCCCCATTCTCACGCCACCGCCACGGTAGGGGCGACCGGCCGGTCGCCCCTACGGACTGACCGAAGAAAGCATCACCTGCCGGCGGGCGCGGACGGCGCGCGGAAGGTCGGCAGGCTCGGCCGCGTGTTCCGGAAAGAGCGCAAAGGCGGACTCGATGGAGGTTCCCTGTCCGCTGGCGGCGGCGGCGTACATCGCCTCGGTCACGCGCCTGGCCACGGTGGCCATCGCCTCCGAGCTGCTGTCGGACATGAGAATCGTCACCTCGTGTTCGCCTGTCCGGAAGACGAGGTCTGTCACGCGCACGACCATCCGCGCGGTTGCGGCGAGGCGCAGGAGCACGTCCGCCGGTCGCGGTGCGAGCGCCGCACCGTCGTCGGGGTCGATCCCCGTGCCGCGCTGGACGTCAACGAGCAGGAGAATTCCCGGCTTCGGTCCGTCAGCCTTGCCGACGTAGACCGCCGACGCGAGGACGCGGTCCAGGTATTTCTCGTTGGGGAGGCCGGTCTCTGCGTCGAAGAGGCTGGCCATCCGGTCCTGGTCGAAGCTGAGCGCTCGTTCCAGCGCAGGCCCGCTCTGGCGCGCCGCGAACTCTACGACCTGCTGGTGCTCGCTCGTGAAGGCGTCCCGGGCCGTGCCGTAGAGCGTCAGCACACCCACGACGTGATCGCGCGCGAGCAGCGGCGTGGCCAGTGCGCTGTCGAGCGCGGCCGACATGAGCCGACGACGGTCGGCCAGGTCGAGCGCGCCACTCGAGTTCATGATCGTCGTGCGGTTGAGGGCGACCCACCCGCTCAGCCCCTCGCCCGTCCGCAGCCGCAGCCCTTTCACCACGTCGCCGTCGGTGCCGGACGCGTGAACGGCCACCAGGTCGTCCGAGACGCGGTCGCGCAGGTAGAACACCAGCAGGTCGCACGGGATGGTCTGCCGGATGCGCCAGCCAAGCGCCACGGCGAGGTCTTCGACTGTCGTGTGGCCGCCAATCTGCGCGGCGAGATCCGACAGCGCCAGGAGCGTCGCGCTGACTTCCGCCGACGCGCCCCCTGCGCTCACGATCACGGCCGGCGGGAGCGGGGGCACGGGCGCGTGCAGCAAGCCCTGGAAGGCGCTCGCGTCCCGGCCGGGTACATTCACCTCCGCGCTGATCTCCGAGTGCACCTTCACGAAGGCATCGGCGACAATCGGGTCGTACATCGCGCCCTTGCGCGCCTCGATGATCGCCAGCGCCTCTTCGTCCGAGAGCGCCGGGCGGTACGGCCGGTCCGACGTCAGCGCGTCGTAACAGTCCACCACCGCCATGATCCTCGCGCCAAGGGGGATGTCCACGCCCCGCAGGCCGTCCGGGTACCCGGTGCCGTCCCAGTTCTCGTGGTGGTGCCTGACGATCGGCACGACCGGATACGGGAAGTCGATCGCGGAGAGAATCTGCGCACCCACCGAGGAGTGCAGCTTGACCTGATCGTATTCGGACGCTGTGAGCTTCCCGGGCTTGTTCAGGATGTGCTCGGGCACCGCGAGCTTGCCCATGTCGTGGAGCAGCGCGGCCGCCTCGATGGCGCGAATTTCGCGCGTGTCGCTCACGCCGATCGCCTTCGCGAGGCCAGCCGCGTAGCCCTGGACGCGGCGGATGTGGCCGTGCGTGATCTGGTCCTTCGCGTCGATGGCCATCGCCAGCGTCTCGACCGTGGACAGGTAGAGACGATTCAGCTCGGTCAGGTGCTGGTTGGCGTCTTGCGCGCGATCCATCGACGTCTTGAACGTGAACCACAGGATCACGACCAGCGGCACGACGACGCCCAGGGCGCCCGGGCTGAGATTCGGCCAGTTGACCGCGAGCAGCAGCGCCACCGAGGCGCCGCCGAAGTAGTTCAGCGAGAGCCACATGAAGTGCTCACGCCACACGCGATACGGCGAACTGCCGGTTTCCGAGGCGACCGCCACCGCGTTGAGACCGCTGTTCAGCAGGAAATAGACGGCCGCCATCGCGGCCACCGGCAGCAGCGCAGCGCCCACGCCCGGCGCGGCCCGGACTGAGAGTGGCGGCCCGCCGTAGATCAGGTAGAACACGCTCGACGCGGTGAGCACGGAGATCGTCGGTTCGGCGATGTTGAAGATGATGCGATGAGGCTCGCGGTTCTTTCTGCGGATCGAAATCAGCAGGCCGTCGATCGCCAGGCACACGGCGGCGGGCGCGCCGCCGAAGAGCAGCACCAGCGTGAAGAAGAACGCCTCGGACACGTAGATAGTGGCCGGGACGGCCGGCACGCGCACGGCGAACGAACCGCTCACCCACGTCAGGACGGCGAGCACGAGCACCCGGTAGTCGAACGGCATCCGGGAGAGCGAGTACACGGAGAACGCGAGGGCGGCCACGCCCGTCAGCCCGATCGTCCCGATGTACCAGCGCCCGAATCTCGTCACGAGTGGGACTCGTTCCCGTCGGTCAGCTGAAACGTCCGGATCTTCCGGTACAGCGTTTCCCGGCTGATCTGCAGCAGTCGCGCGGTCTCCTTCTTATTCCAGCCGGTCGCCGACAGCGCGGCCTGGATGTGATCGCGCTCGATGTCGGCCAGCGGGCGGATGCCGTGGCTGTTGGCGGGCCCAGACTCGGGCGCGGCGTTGAGCGCGAGGAATCCGACGTGACGCTCGTCGATAACGGGTCCGTCGCTCGACAGGGCCGCGCGCGACACGGTGGCGACCAACTCCCGGATGTTCCCCGGCCAATGGTGGCCGGCGAGACGCCCGAGCGCCGCGTTACTGAACCGGCGCGCGTCGGGCGGCAGCCCCTCGGCCGCGCACTGCTTGGACAGGAACATCCGCGCGAGCAGCGGGACATCGTCCGGCCGCTCCTTGAGCGCCGGCAGGCGGATCGTGAAGGCGTTGATCCGGTAATAGAGGTCTTCGCGGAACAGCCGCTGGTTGACCAGGAGTTCGAGCGGGCGGTTGGTGGCCGACACGAGGCGGAAGTCCACATCGATGCCCGTTTGCCCGCCCAACCGCTCGATCTGCCGCTCCTCGAGCACCCGGAGCAGCTTCGCCTGTGACACCAGGGCGAGGTCGCCGATCTCGTCCAGGAACAACGTGCCGCGGTTGGCCAGTTCCACGCGTCCGATGCGGCGCTGGTACGCGCCGGTAAACGCGCCCTTCTCGTGCCCGAACACCTCGGCTTCGAACAGCGAGTCGGGGACGGCGGCGCAGCTGACGGGTTGGAACGCGCGAGCCTGGCGGCGGCTCAGGTCGTGAATCGCGCGCGCAGCCCCTTCCTTCCCGGCGCCCGTCGGCCCGAGGATCAGCACCGAGATGTCCGTCTTCGCCGCGGTGCGGATCGACTCCAGCACGAGGAGCATCTTCTCGTCGCGACCGACCAGCTCGAGGAGCCTCCGCACGGATGCGGGCTCGGTACGCGCCGCATGCGCCGCCGCGCTCTCGAGGAACTCCGACAGCAGGCCATCGACAACCGGGTTGGCAGAACGGGCCGCCCCGTAGCGGGCCGCGCCGGTCATCCATCGTCGCGCCACGCCCGCGCTCACCAGCGCCTCGAGACAGCGCTCGGCGTCGCCCCTCATGCACCCCAGGGCCCCCATCAGCATCTCGATCTCGAACGTCTCCTCCTGGCGCGCGTGGAGGAACCGCAGCAACTCTGCGCGAAGCGGCGATGCGACGAGCGACTGAAAACGATGGGCGACCGGCGATACCAGCGCGTCCTCGGTCACGTACGAAGGCCGTACAACGGCGAGTGTTGACATATGGGGTCGACCGCTCCGTACCCTTCTCCTCTTATCGGTCGCCCCTGCAGATGCTTCAGCCTTGGGAGGGCACCAGGAACTCCAGCGTGCCGAAGTACTGCGGCTGATGGAAGTTGAGGGCCTCGCCGATCGGCGCCCAGCTCGCCCAGTGCGGATGCGAGGTCTGGTCGCCGCACTTGAACGCGTTGGCCCTCCAGCACTGCCCCTCTCTCGGCTCGAGCGCGCCGCCATACGCTTCCATCACGCTGAACGGCCAGGAGATTTCCACCCACCAGTCGGTCGCCCCTACCTGCTCGGGATCGACCACATCCGGCATGGAGTGAGTGATCCGGATGGTCGCGGCAAGGTCGGCGGTCACCATCTCCCACTTCGCAAACCGGTGGGCCGTGCGCGTCGGGTCCTCGATGTGCCGGAGCGAGAAGGCGCCACCGGCGTTCACCTCGAGCGCGAAGTAGCCGACACGGCCGGGTGGCTGGACGAACAACTCCACGCAGCTGTCCTGGTAGGTGTCGCTGTCATACGCCGTATGGATCGACCGCACGTAGCGATCCGACACGTGAAACAGCGCGTGCAGGCGCGCCTCGTCGTACAACAGCGCGGCCTCGGTCGCAGGCCGGTGGTCGCTGCTGCGCGGATGAAAGCTGGCGATGCGCATCGTCTCCGCGACGCGCCATGCCGGCCCGTCCCACTCGCCGCGATGCTCGGGCGCCACGACCGCGCGGCGGACCTGGTAAGTGGGGATGGACATAAGTCAAGCTGTCAGCTGGCAGCTGTCAGCTGGCAGCGAGCGTGCTGGCAGCTGTCAGCTGGCAGCGAGCGTGCTGGCAGCTGTCAGCTGGCAGCGAGCGT
>JANYLG010000130.1 GCA_025363775.1 Acidobacteriota bacterium
CCCGTTGCTCGGCGCCGATCTGCGTCAGCCCAGACCCCTCATCGTCAGTTCCGACTCCTCTGCGTCAGCACCGGGTGTCGGTGTGGCGTGGGGCTTCAGCCCCGCGAAGGGTCGGAACTGACACAGATGGGTCGGGGCGGACGCCGTCAGTCGGTTGCGACGATGTCTACCAGCGGAAAGCCTTCGCGGAGGGCTGCGGCCTCGAGTCGGTCGTCCAGCGTGACAAACGGAAGCGTGTTCGGGCGGCGTTCCGAACCGAGCCAGGCGGCGGCGAGCTGCAGGGCGTCGGCTGCGCGAAGGGGGTGAACACGCAGCAT
Source organism: Acidobacteriota bacterium (assembly GCA_025363775.1). Lineage (GTDB taxonomy): Bacteria > Acidobacteriota > Vicinamibacteria > Vicinamibacterales > Fen-181 > FEN-299. Next base: position 318 of record JANYLG010000130.1, read on the forward strand.
GCGACGGGCCACGTCGCGCACTTCGTCGCCCGCCTCAATCTCCACCCAACTTGCACGGAGCGCATCGAGCCTGGCGAACGACGTGGCTGCCTGCCCGCCCGTGAGGCGTCCCTCACGCTCCATCCGGGCGATCGCCGAGCCGCACTCCACGACGGTTGCCCACCACACAATGGCCGCCTGCTCGGCATAGAGACGTGCGGCGGCCGCGGTGACCGGTTCCTGGGCCAGCAACGGAACGATCGCCGAGGTGTCCCAGAACCTCATCGACCCTCCGCTCGCTCATCCAGCACGAGCTGGCTGATCCGGGCTCCGTTCGACGGGCGCGGCGGGGGGGTTCTGAGGACCGATCGGGGCGTTGGGGTCTCCGGGCGGCGCGCCAGATGAGCGCGCTCGAGGCGGGCGATTCGCCCTTCGTCATCTTCGGAAAGACCGGGCATGGAGTCGAGCCTGGCCACAGGCACGCCACGGTCTTCGATGATGACGGACTCGCCATGGCGCACGCGGTCGATCAGTGCGCTCAGCTGGTTCTTGGCTTCGGTAATACTAGCTCTTTTCACATGCCTATTGTAGCGCGAATGAAGCGGCCATTCAATGGGCGAGTCGGGAACTGCTCGCCACGCCGAAGTCGTGGTTCGACAGGCTCACCCCGCCCTGAGCCACGTCGAAGGGCACGCCCTGAGCCACGTCGAAGGGCGCAGGAGCGAGACAGTCCGCGCATTCGACCAAGACGTCGAGATCGTGATCAAGCAGAAACCCGGCTCCCGTCGGGCCGCGCGCATCAGCGTCGTGGCGGCCTGACTCCGCGGTGCTGTGGCGTCGTTGCGGCACGTCACACCTTGAAGTAATGCGCGCCCGGGTGGTGGACCAGCAGCGTCGCGGTGGACTGTTCCGGGATCAACTGGCCGGCGCTCGTCAGGGTCATGCCCAGGTCCCGTTCCGCCGGCAGCAACTCGAACAGCAAGCGGTGCTCCTCCACATCCGGCAACGCGCCGAAGCCCCAAGCGAAGCGAACGCCGCGACCTTCGGGCAGCGCCAACTCCTCGCGGATACGGGCGAAGACGAGCTCGGTGGCCGCCTCGGCGGTCTGAACGGCCAGGCCGTGCGAGAAGTAGGCCTCGCTGTATTCGTTCTTCTGGTCCATCGCGTCGAAGCGTGCTGTCGCGGCTGATCCGACGGTCACCACCTGCAGCGCCACCACGTCCATCCTCTCCGACCGGATCGGCAGGAAGTAATCGGCCAGGCACAGCCGATCCTCGCCCCGCTGACGCGGGAAGGTGAACCGGACCAGCTCGCGCTCGCGGTCGGCCGGGTCGAAGATCACAACCTGGTTCCCCTCCGACTGCGCGGGGAAGTAGCCGTATACGGCCGCCGGGGCGAGCCAGTGGTTGTCGGCCGCTTCCCGCTTCATGCGCGCGAGCCGTTCGGAGAACTCGGCACGAAGGTATTTCCAGTCGGGGCGACCGCCGGGCGCCCCGACAGTGGGAGTGCCGACGGGCGCCCCGACAATGGCGGTGCCGCCGGACGCCCCGACAACTGCGGTTCGCCTGGGCGACGCCGCGTCGCTGCGACCCGGCGCGCCGCCGCCCCCCCTGCCCGGAGATCCGCCGCCACCCCACGACACCTTGAACAGGCGGGTTTCGTTCAGGTACCGGAATACGTCGTCGAGCCCAAGCTCCGGGAGGGTGCGGGGGCCCCAGAACGGCGGCTCTGGCACATCCTCGGCGCGCGCCTCGACGGCGGACCGGGTGACGTCGCTCGCATCGGCTGCGACCGGCTGGTGGCGCACCTTCGCAGCGCGCCGCTCGCCTTCGAGCAACTCCTTGCGCGCCGCGGGATCGATCAGCCGATCGACGGTCTCGAGCCCCTCGAAGGCGTCGCGGCAGTAGAGCACGCCGCCCGCATACGGCCGGTCGTCGATGTAGGTGATGTCACGGCCGAACTCGCGGTTGATGGCGGCGCCGCCGACGAGCAGCGGGATGGCGAGGCCGCGGCGGTCCAACTCGCGCACGACAAGCGGCATCTGGCGCGAGGTCGACACCAGCAGGGCGGAGAGGCCGATCGCGTCGGCCTTCAGCTCGATCGCCCGATCGACGATCGTGTTGACCATCACCTGCTTGCCGAGATCGTGCACGGCGTACCCGTTGTTGGCCAGGATCGTCTTGATCAGATTCTTCCCGATGTCGTGGACGTCGCCGTACACGGTGGCCAGCACCACGCGCCCCTTCGCCACGCCTTCGTTCTTCTCGAGGTACCGTTCCAGATGCGACACGGCGTGCTTCATCGCCTCGGCAGACTGAAGCACGAAGGGGAGGATGAGCTCGCCGCAGCCGAACCTGTCGCCTACCTGCTTCATCGCCGGCAGCAGCACCTGGTTCAGCACGCGCACGGCCACCGCGGACGTGTCGGCGTTGGGATACCGATAGCCCGGCTGCATCGGGAAGTTTGCGATGCCGGTGATCTCGCGCACCCCCTCGGCCACCACCGCGTCGATGTCCGCCTCGCACCCTTCCGGCTGCCGGTGGAGGATGCGCCACTGGATCCGCTCGGACGGCGACAACTTCGCAGTCGGATCGATCGCCTCTGCCTGGCGCGCCTTCGCGCCTTCGTAGAAAGCGATGAACCTGGCTGTCGCGTCCGGCCGGCGATTGAACAACAGGTCTTCGGCCAGCTCCCGTTGCGCGGCAGGGATGTCGGCATACGGCGTCACCTGCTTGGGATTGACAATGGCCATGTCGAGGCCGGCCTGGACGGAGTGATAGAGGAACACGCTGTTGAGCACCCAGCGCGCGGCCGGCTTGAAGCCGTAGGAGACATTCGAGACGCCGAGCGACGTGAGCACGCCGGGGAGTTCCGCCTTGATCCGCCGGATGCCCTCGATCGTCTCGACCGCCGTGTTGGCGCTCTCGCGATCGCCAGTCGCAAGAGTGAAGGTGAGCGCGTCGAAGATGAGCGCGTCGGGCAACAGGCCGTACTCGCGCGTGGCGATGTCGTAGATCTTGCGCGCGATCTCCACCTTGCGGTCGGCCGTGCGCGCCATGCCGTGCTCGTCGATCGTGAGCGCAATGGTGGCCGCGCCGTAGTCGCGGACCAGCGGCAGCATCGCATCGAGCCGCTGGCGGCCGTTCTCCATGTTCACGGCATTGACAATCACGCGGCCGGGGGCCGCCTCGAGGGCCACTTCCAGCACCTCGGCCTCTGTGGTGTCGATGACCAGCGGCGCCTCGACGGTCTGGCTCAGCTTTTTCACGACCTGCGCCATCAGGTTCGCCTCGTCGCGGCGCTCGGTCATCGCCACGCAGATGTCGAGCGTGTGCGCGCCGCCGTCGATCTGCTCGCGGCCCAGTGCCGCAATTCCCGCGTAGTCGTCGGCCAGCAGCAACTCCTTCATCTTCTTGCTGCCCTGCGCGTTCAGCCGTTCGCCGATGAGCATCGGCGGCGGGTTTTGCGCGAGGCTGGCGGTGGTCATGCCAGAGGAGACCAGCGCGAGCGGCCGGTTGGTGCGCGGGCGCGGCTTGCGCGCGGCCAGGCGCTTTGCCAGCGCGCGGATGTGCTCCGGCGTCGTCCCGCAGCAGCCGCCCGCCACGTTGAGGCCGAACCGCTCCACGAACTCCACCATGTCCCGCGCGAACTCGTCGGGCTGCAGCGGGTAGACGGCCTGGCCGTCAACGTTCTGCGGCAGCCCCGCGTTGGGCAGGCACGAGACCGGGAGCGACGAGTGCTCGCCGAGGTAGGCCAGCGGCGCACGCATGAAGTCCGGGCCGGTGGAGCAGTTGACGCCGATGACGTCGATCGGCATCCGCTCGAGCGTGGCCAGCACGGCGGGCGTGTCGGTGCCGAGCAGCATGCGTCCGTTCTCGTCGAGGGTCACCTGCACCTGGAGCGGGATCTTGCGGCCGGTGCGCGCGAAGGCGTCCTGCACACCCATGATGGCCGCCTTCACCTCGAGCATGTCCTGTGAGGTCTCGACGATCAGCAGGTCGCAGTCGCCGTCCATCAGCGCCTCGGCCTGCTCGGCGAAGACGTCGGCCAGCTCGTCGAACGAGATGCGCGAGAGCTCCGGGTCCGAGGACGAGGGGAGCGTGCCGCTCGGGCCGATCGACCCGGCGACAAAGCGCCGGTGGCCGTGGGCCGAGTGCGCGTCGGCGACGCGGCGGGCAATCGCCGATGCGGCCTTGTTGATCTCCGCCACCCTGGTCTCGAGGCCGTACTCGGTCATGGTGATGCGGTTCGATCGGAACGTGCACGTCTCGATCACGTCCGCGCCAGCCTCGAGATACGAGGCGTGGATGGCCTCGATGATCTCGGGCTTCTGCAGGACGAGACAGTCGTTGCAGCCGGCATACCGCTCGCCGCCGAAATCGGCCGCGGAGAGATTCTGCTTCTGGACCTCCGTCCCCATCGCGCCGTCGAACACCACCACCTTCGCCGCGATCGCGTCGAGATACCCGCGCTCGGTGTGGTCCGCCGGCGGACGCGCCGCGGACCTCGCGCCGCGGCTTCGCGTGCGCACGGTGATCGCCTCGGCGCCTGCATCGGTGAGACGAGCGGGCAACTCCTTCAACGCGCCTTCGCGCACCAGCCGCGGGACGATCAACTCCCAGCCGACGGCCATGATGTGCACGCCGCGCACGCCCTGCATCTTGCGGACGCGGTCGATGATCTCGAGCGAGATTTGAAAGCCTTCCTCCTGCGGGTCGGCCGACCGTTCCAGGCGCGAGATGATCGCGTCGGGAATCCTGATGCCGGGCACCTGCGTCATCGCGCGGGCAGCGCGCGCGCTGCGAACCGGCGTGATCCCGGCGAGGAACGGCGTGTTGGCGAGCACCCCGGCCTTGTCGAGGCCCTCGAGATACCGCTCGAAGGCGTCCACGTCATACACCAGGTTGCTCTGGAAGAACTGCGCGCCGGCGTGGACCTTCTTCAGTTCGCGCTCGGCCTGTATCCGCGGCGTGGAGGCGCACGGCGACGCGGCCGCGCCGAGGAACAGGCGGGGCGGGTTGGCGATGGTGCGGCCGTCGAGGTACATCTTCGCGTCGCGCATGCGGCGCAGAATCCAGAGCATCTGGATCGAGTCGAGGTCCCAGATGTCCATGCGCCCGTGCGGCGCCGGGCCGAGGCGCGGATGATCCCCTGTCAGGCAGAGGACATTGCGGATGCCAAGCGCGGCAGCGCCGAGGATCTCGGCCTGCAGCCCCATGCGCGTGCGGTCGCGGGCGGCGATCTGCATCACCGGCTCGACGCCCTGCGCGATGGCAAGGGCCGAACAGGCGAGCGACGACATGCGTGGCGTGGCGGACGGATTGTCGGTGAAGTTCGCGGCGTCGATGTAATCGCGCAGGATGTTGAGCGTGCGCGTCAGCTCATCCGGCGCAACGGAGAGCGGCGGCGCCACCTCGCTGGTCACGACGAACTGGCCGGCGGCCAGCTTGTGCTCGAGCGTCGAGACCGGCTGGTGCGGACGCGCGGGGTGCGGCTGGTCGTCGCCCATCCACCAGAACGGCTGGCGGATCTCGCGGAACAGCGGGTCCCAGAACGCGCGGCGCTTCTCGCGCCCGGAGATCACGCTCGCGATCGCGGCCAAGGTCCCGCGCTCGCGGGCCTTCTGCAGCACCTCGAACCAGGTCTCGCGGCCGACGCGCGACCAGTCGAGCGGCGGCAGCACCTCGAGCAGACGGCGGCTCGTGCCTCGTCGCTCCGCGCGCTCGTAGATGCGGTGCCAGATGCACGGCCGCGTCGGATCGACGTAGCAGCTCTCGGGCGTGGACCCGCCGCACGGGCCGTTTCGCAGCCCCTTGGGGCATTCCATCGGGCAGATGAACGCCGTTTCCTGCAGCAGGCAGTTGCCGCACATGCGGCAGCCGAACATGGCGCCCTTGACGCGTCGTTCGACCATCGCGATCGCACGCTCCCAGAGCGGCCTGTGACTGAAGGCAAAGTAGGGCGGCTGAAACCTGGCACCCGGCGTGAACCCCGGCATACGTCTCCCTCTCGACGATCTCCGCAATCGGATTGCAAACCTGGGATCTTACCTCGAATGACTTGCGTAGTCGGTGCTCACGACGAAGAGTCGGAACTGACGACGAAGAGTCGGGAACTTACGCAGAAGGGTCGGGAACTGACGCAGAAGAGTCGGGAACTTACGCAGAAGGGTCGGGAACTGACGCAGAAGGGTCGGGGACTGACGCAGAAGGGTCGGAACTGACGCAGAAGGGTCGGGGACTGACGCAGAAGGGTCGGTGCTCACGCAGATCGGCGCCGAGCAGCGGGTGTCGGTGTGGCGTGGGGCTTCAGCCCCGCGAAGGGTCGGGAACTGACGACGAGGAGTCGATGCTGACACGGCGCGATTCTAGCGCGGTTCGGGAGCGTGCAGCGTCAGGATGCGGCGGGTGTGGGCGAGCACGCGCTCAGCCAGCGCCAAGGCGTGCGCGGCGGAGTCGTGCGTGAACAGGTCCCAGGGCAACGTCTCCGTGGCCTCGTCGCCGTAGTCGGTGAGCACGTGCTCTGCCGGACCGAGAGCCTGGAGGTCGAGCACAATCTCTGCGAGGGCGACGCGGAGGTGTTCCGGTGAGACGCCGGCAGCAATCAGCGTTGCGATCTGTCGGCCGGGGTCGTGTGTCTTTGGCGACACGCCGAACAATGAGAGCAACGCCTTTCCGGCGTTCTCTACGGCCAGTTGCGCATTGTCCACACACGACCGCCACCGTGTGAGTTCGCAGTCCTGCCTGGCCTCACGCACGAAGCCGTCAGCCAGGGCCAGGCGATAGCGGATGGAATCAGACGCCGTCATGGAAGCCGTTCCAGTCAAGGCGCCAGTTCGGGGCTCGGGCGTGCGGGAAGACCCACATGAACGTGCCCGCGACCAATTGACGCTGCAAGCCGGACTGGTCGAGCGCTCGAAGCGCGAGCGTCCGCAACGGTTGGAAGTAGGCGTCGCCGAACAGGCAGATGCCCTCGGCGCAGACGTCCAGCAAGAGCGGGGTGAGGTTGGATTCGACTTCGGACGAGGTGCGCGCGACGAGGCTGAGTGATCCCGGCAAGACAGGCCCGAGACCGACGAGGGGCCGACGTAGTCCAGTGAGGCGAGAGATTGGATCCCGTGGCAATCCGTCGGCGACAACCAAGAGGTCGATATCGCTGTCGAGGCGGGCGTCGCCGCGAGCGCGCGACCCAAACAGGACAATCGCCCGCAACTGCGCCCCCAGTTGCCGGCGCAGGTGTTCAATGACTGGTTGCAGATCTATCGTGGGGGGCATCCCAGCGCCTGATGACACAGCGGTCGTCTTGTTCGCGGGTTATTGTAACATCCTCCCCCCGCGTCAGCCTCGGGGTGTCCACCCGCACCAGTGGACCGGCCATCGTGACGGCCAGGATCTCGATCACCGACCTCAGTTCCGCCACGCTGCCGCGCCACGGCAGCGCGGCCAGCAGGGACGCCGCATCGTCTTCCAACCCCTTCGGCTCGGTGCCCAGTCGCCCGCTGGCTTCCATCAGAAGCGATCTGGCGAGATCCGAAATCTCGGCCCGGCGGTAGCGGGTGGACACTGACGCCCCTGTCTCGGGGTCTGAAGAGACGCCAGTGAAAGGCGAACTGTCGGCGAACCCAACAGCCTGGTCTGGCGCCGGGCGCATGTTGTCGATCTCGACGATGGGAGTGTTGTCCACAGCCTGTTGCGTTCTTGGCGAATCTCGGCGTATGGAAATGACGTCTCGCCGGGAGGGAGAACGGGCGATGGAGGTGCCTGGGGACGACCTGGACCAGAGCCCTGGCCCCTGGCTTCGTTAGCGGAAGAAGAAGGAGGAGATCGTCTGCCTCAGGGCGGGGATCGATTCGGTCTGGTTGATAGCCACGCGAAGGTGCGAGCCGCCATCGAGGCCGCGGGTATACCAGGCGGAGAGGGCCCGCACCTTGTTGATCACCCATCGTTGCCGGCCGCGCGCCGGAGGGTAGGCGTGGGCCAGGCTCTCGTCAGGCCTGAAGGTCGGTCTTCCATTCTCGCAGGCCCGCCCCACATCCTCCGCTGTGTCCTGGGCCAGCCCGGCCTCGTCGTCCTGCCAGATATCCACCTCGGTCGCCTGGTGACGGAAGCCTTTGGGCTCGTTCTGTCGCTGGGTCAGCAAGAGGTCGATGTACTCGATCAGGAAGCGGCCGCGGTCGCCCAGTGAGACCTCCGGCGCGGGCTGCCCTGCCGAGACTGCGGCCGCCTGCGCGAAGATCCACGGGTTGCGCAGCACGCCACGGCCGACCAGGACCCCGGCAACACCCGTTTCAGCCAACCGCTGCAGCAACTCCGTCGGCTCGATGCAGTCGCCGTTCCCGTAGACGGGAATGGACACGGCCCGCGCCACGCGGGCGATCAAGTCCCAGTCTGACCGGCCGGTGTAGCACTGCGCCGCCGTCCGCCCGTGCACCGCGATGGCCGCCGCCCCGACGCGCTCGAGCATCCGCGCCAACTCCGGTGCATTCACTTCGCGATCGCTCCACCCCGCGCGCATCTTCACGGTCACCGGGATCGACACTGCGCGTGTCATCGCCTTGATGATCTTGGCCGCATGTTCCGGCTCGCGCATCAGGCTGCACCCGGCACTGTGCTTCGCCACCTTCGCCACCGGGCAGCCCATGTTCACGTCCACGACGTCGGCGCCCATCTTCTCGACCTCCTGCGCGGCGCGCGCCATCTTCTCGGGATCGCCGCCGAAGATCTGCACGGCAACCGGCCGCTCCTCCTCGGTGAACTCGGCGTACTCGAGCGTGCGATCGATCCCTCGCACGAGCCCCTCGCTGCTCACCATCTCGGTGACCACGAGCCCGCACCCGCCCTGCCTCTTCACGAGACGGCGGAACGCCGAGTCGGTCATGCCGGCCATCGGCGCGAGGACGAAGGGGGAAGACAGTTTGATCACGGGACTAGTCGGAACTTAGCACAAGGGTCGAAACCTTACGCACAAGAGTCGGACCTGGCGCACAAGGGTCGGACCTGGCGCACAAGGGTCGAAACCTTTCGATGCGCCATCCGCATCTTCCGCAACCCCGTCACCGGCGTCGTTTGCGATCCGAGCGCAGCAGGTAGTTGATCAGGCCAGTGAGCATCCTGCCGATCTGGTCAGCATCCTGGCTGAGCGCGAAGCCGACTTCGGGCGAGAGGCACCCGCGAATCTCGGCGACGGACAGGTGCGCGCGGGCTTCACTGCACGATCCTCGCGCGATGAACAAGTACCGCGCGAACGCGCGGTCCGTTCCCTGGCCGAACCCTTCGGAGACGTTGGAGAGAATCGAATCCGCGCAGTTGTCGATCTGGTCCCGAAGACGCAGGTTTCGGTTGAACGCGCTGTCGCGGGTCAGCGCAGAAACGGCTTCAACAAAACGCCTGGCAGATTGCCAAACCTGCAATTCTTCGACTCTTTCGAACCTCATGGCCTCGCTTTGTGCATCGCGCATGCCAAAGCCCAACCATTCGCCACCGACTCCTCAGCGTCCCGCCTTCATTGCTCCGCGCCCTTCGACCTTGCTCCGGGCGTGCCCTTCGACCTTGCTCAGGACGGGGTGAGCCTGTCGAACCACGACTTCGGCGTGGCAGGCAGCACCGACCCTTCGTCGTCAGCACCGACCCTTCATCGCATAACCAGCAATGCCTACGACCTACTGATCGACGGCGAGTCCCTACCGCAGCCGGCAGAAACCGGGCCGGCGCCCCGGAGGCCGCGCGTGAGACGCCAACGCCGACAGGCTCTGGAAATGGCGACCCTGCGGAAACCCCGGAACGGTTTCCACAAGGGTCTTGGACATCGCGCACAGAACGCGCGATGTCCACATTTCCACGAGCCCATCATCATCAACCCCGTCAGAAAGGAGCCCCAACCGATCCCCAGACTGGACACGACGCCACCGACTGAGGCACGCTAATCGCGCTCTCGCGCCTCGGGGAAAATCAGGGGGAATGCTTCTGAGAAGCCGGGGTCCCATCCTCGTGAGAACCGACATCACATCGTCTGCCCCGACTCTTCATCGTCAGCCCAGACCCTTCGTCGTCAGTCCCCGACCCTTCGCGGGGCTGAAGCCCCACGCCACACCGACACCCATTGCTCGGCGCCAATCTGCGTCAGCACCGACCCTTCATCGTCAGTTCCGACCCTTCTGCGTCAGTTCCGACCCTTCTGCGTCAGTTCCCGACCCTTCGTCGTCAGTTCCGACCCGTCGCGGGGCTGAAGCCCCACGCCACACCGACACCCGTTGCTCGGCGCCAATCTGCGTCAGCACCGACCCTTCATCGTCAGTTCCGACCCTTCTGCGTCAGTTCCCGACCCTTCTGCGTCAGTTCCCGACCCGTCGTCGTCAGTTCCGACCCGTCATCGTCAGTTCCGACCCTTCTGCGTCAGCACCGACTCTTCG
>JANYLG010000154.1 GCA_025363775.1 Acidobacteriota bacterium
GCCCGCGCAGCGCGTGGTAGGCGAACGGCCGGGGGCCTGTCGGGTTGCCCGACAACATACGGCTCACCGCGGGCCACGCCCCCACCGCGGCCTGAGCGGCTGCGGCCTCGAGCGACGCGTCGGCGGCCGACGTCTTCAGCGACGCGACGAAGCGGCGCGCGACGTCGCCCGCCAGCATCATCGCTGGGGTGACCCGTTCGGGCAGAGGGGTCGCTGCGGCGGCCGGCGGGCTGCCGGTGGAAATCGCCACCTGGCGCACTAGCTCGGTGACCGTTTCACCCCTCGAGCGAAGGGTCGCGCGGGCGACGTACTCGCCCGGAGGGACGCCTTCCAGCGGGATGGCCACCAGGGCCGTCCGCCCGGCGCCGCTGCCCACTTTCCGGATATCCATGAGGTCCGCCTTCATCGACCTCAGGGCCGACTCGCTGTTCACCGGGAGCAAGCCGATGGTTACGTCCACGGTTTCGAGGTCGGCTGGGTTGCGCGCGTACACCTCGAGCGCGGCGGTGAGCCCCTCGGCGGCGTAGCACCGGGCCCGCACGGGGAGGGCGTCCGCGCGCCGGCCGACGATGAGATCGCTCGCCGTGACATCGACCCCATCGAGCGGTCGCACCTCGAACCGGCGGTCAACGGTCCCCATGGTGCCGCCCGGCTCGCGCACGGCCACGCGCAGGAGGTACTCACCAGCCGGGGCGTCGAACTGCACGTGGAACTGTCCCCTCGCCGTCGTGCGGCCGGGTGACGCCGCGCGCGGCAGCGGCATGACATCCGTGCCGCTGGCCACGACGCGGCCGTCGCGGGCGCTCCTCGCTACGAACACCACGTCGGCCGGCTTCGTCCGGTCGTCGCCGGCGACCGGCAGGTCGGCCTGGAGGCTCATCACCACGCGCTGGATCCCGGGGCTGGTCCCCCTCAGCACGTAGGTGGTCATCTCGAGCGGCAGGCCCTGCTGCGGGAAGGGGGCGCCGAGCGCCGCGTCGATCGATCGCCGCCGATCGGCCGGGGTGACCGGATCTGGAAGGGCGTACCCGGTGCGCGAGCTGACCCGCGCGCCCCGTCGGTCCACCTTGATCGATACGCGACGATACCCGCGTCGGTCGGCCAGCGCCCGCGCCGGCGGTTCGAAGCCGACGATGTAGTAGTCCTGCGACGAGTCGGCGATCCGGTTCAACGCCTCGTCCATCCGGCTGCCGGCGTCGAGCAGCACCTCGCCCGACGTCTCGGCGGACAGCGTGCTCAGCGAATCGAGCCGGCTCTGGATTTCCTGCGCCGGGCTGGCACCCGTCGGTTCGGAGGCGTTGATGTCGATCCCGCGCCGGTTGATGTCGAGCGAGTAGATGACCGCATACGACTCGGCCGCCGCGGCGGCGACCCGGTCAACGTCGGGGCCGAGGTTGTCGGTGAAGAAGCCCTCTGACACGAGGATCACGCTCTTGCGGCCCTCGATCCGCGCCAGGTCCCGAATCACGTCGGAGAACGTGAGCAGGAACGTGTGCGCCTCGGTGTCGGCCCGCTCCACGATCGTCTTCGCGTTCTCCTTCGCCACCCTGACAGTCTCGTTGCCCGAATCGACGGCCGACGCCGCCGACGATGTCGACGTGCCGGCGATGTCCCCGCCGGCCGTCAAGTTCGTCGCGACGCGGTTCAGGAAGCGCTGCAGGAACTGGGGATCCCCGCGCTTGATCTGGAACGCCTCGAAGACGCTCATCGTGGCGCCCACGGCCATGCCTTCCCGGTCGAGGCCGCCGCGGACCTTCGGCAGTTCGGCGAGCGCGAGGCTCACGTTGGACGTCAGCGGCAGTTGCGGCCCCGGGCCTGGCAGGGCGTAGAGGGCCACGCGATCACCCGGCCTCACCCGGGTTCGCAGGAACCGTTCGACGGCCTGCCGGGCCCGCATCTCGTTGCCCGCCGTGATGTGGTTCTGGTCGAAGACGATCAGGTAGAGATGCCCCCGCGGCGCGCCCTGGTTGGTCGAGACCTCCGCGCCGATCGTTCGTCGCGCCGCCTCGAGGTATGTGCCGACGGGCTCGGCCACGTGTTGGAAGAGGACAACGGGACGCCGCACGCCGCCCTCGAAGACCTGCACCTCGTCGGGCCTCAGGTCCCTGACGGGAAGGCCGTTGTCGTCCAGCACGCGAATGTCGAGGCGAACCAGTTCCACGCCGGCCTTGAACAACGGTGGCGCCTGGGCAGGAGGCGAGGCCTGGCCGACCGGCGCAATTTTGGCGGTCGCTGCCTGCGCGCTGCCTGGGGGCCGGCCCGGGTTCAGGGCCGGCGCGTCGGCCGCGCGGTCCGCGGCGAAAACCGGGACGGCCGCCGAGAGGAATACCGTGGCGAGCCAGGGACCGATCATGGTGCACCTGCCGGCTGGAAAGAAGGCCGAGAAGTCCATGGTAGCACGCTGATGATCTCTGCCGGTCGCGGTGCGGAGGTTGAGCTTACCGGCCGAGCCGTCGCAGCACGGCCTGCACGCGCTGGATGTCCCTGGCGTAGAACGCCGGGGGCGCCGCGCGCGCGAATTGCTCGAGATACGGACGAGCCGCCCCGAGTTGGCCGTCGTTGGCCAGTTCGGTCGCGAGGTTGTAAAGCGCGTCGTAGTTGCCCGGGTCGCGCTGGACCGCCCGCCTGAAGTGATCGATGGCCGCCTGCCGGTTTCCGGCCTTCAGATCCACGATGCCGAGGCCGTTGTTGGCCTGGGTGGAGTCGGCGTCGGACTGGAGCGCCGACGTGTAGTATTTCCGGGCGTCGGCCATGCGGCCCTCGCCGAGGGCGATGGAGCCGAGGTTCTCGAGCGCCATGGTGTTGGCGGGGTCTGCGACGAGAATCCGATCGAACACGTCGCGGGCTTCTACGGAGCGTCCCGAGCGGGCCAGCGCGATGCCGAGGGCGTTCAGGGCGTCGGCATCGGCGGTGTCGGCGGCGGCCGCCTGCTGCAGCAGCGGGACGGCTTCCCTCACGTTGCCGGTCTCGGCCAGATAGGTGCCCAGCCGCGTGCGGATCGCGACGCTGTCGCAGCCGGCCTTCATCGACGCCCGCAGCGTCGCGATCGCCTCGGCCGGCTGGCCCATCTCCCACTGCAGCATCGCCAGCTGGCCGTAGGTAATTTCCATCGTGGGCCGTTCGGCGATCACCTCGCGGAACGCCGCAACCGCCGCCGCCGGCTGCTTGCGCTCGTAGAGCTCGATAGCGCGCCGCAATCGCTGATCGACGCCAACAAGGCGCTTCGGGTCGTCTTGATCGGTGTACCGGGTCTTCGTGGGAGCGTTCCCGGTGACGTAGCCGAGCGCCTGCAGCCGCGCCCGCGAGTCGGCGTCCTCCGTGCGCCGCGCTGTGGAGGTGACCGGTCCGAAGGCGCGGAGCCTGTTCTCGAGCGCGCGCTGCCGTTCGGGCTGCCGGCCCGCCAGGTTCGTCGCTTCGGGGGGATCGGCCTGCAGGTCGTACAACTCGGGCGACGGCAGATCGATGTACTTGTCCCGGTTCTCGAGGATCCCGGTGAGCGGCGCCCAGCCCCTGTTGTACATCGTCGACAGGGCCTCGAAGTACGAGGACCGTGTGCCTGTGTCTTCGCCGGACGGCCCGGGCAGCAGAGTGCGCCCCGGCAGGCCGGGTGGCTTCGGAAGGCCGAGCGCGTCGAGCACCGTGGGCACGATGTCCACGTGGCGCGCCGCGACGGTGGATACGTGGGCCCGGCCAGCCGGCACGGCGCCGCCCGCTCGCCACGCCGGCGTCTCGCGGCTGATTTGCGCCACGATGAGCGGGATTCGCAGCGTCGCCTCGTACGCGAAGAGACCGTGCGTCAGTTCGCCGTGGTCGCCCAGCCCCTCGCCGTGATCGCCGGTGACGACCACCAGAGTGGGCCGGCCCGACCCGTCCCGGGCGGCATCGAGCAGTGGGCCGAGCGCGGCGTCGGTGAAGGCCACCTCTCCGGCGTATGGCGAGTCGGCGTACTGCTGGTCGTACGGAGGCGGCGGCTCGTACGGCGCGTGCGGGTCGAACACGTGCACCCACGTGAACCAGCGTGAACGCTGGCCTGCGATCCATGACGTGGCGGCCGCAACCACCGCGTCGGCCCGGCGCTCCGCCATGTTGAAGCCTGAGGTGACGTCCGACTTGCCGTACCGCTCGTCGTAGACGTCGAAGCCGCTGTTGAGGCCGAAGCGCGAGTCGAGCGCGAAAGAGCCAATGAAGGCGCCGGTGGCGAGACCGTGCGGGTGCAGCAGCGTCGCAAGCGTTGGCGTGCCGGCCGGCAGGCGGAAGCCGGCGTTGTCGTGGATGCCGTGCTGGAACGGGTAGAGGCCGGTCAGGATGCTGGCGTGCGAGGGAAGCGTCACCACGGCCTGTGCGTGGGCGAAATCGAAGCGGACACCGAGCGCGGCCAGGCGATCGAGGTTCGGCGTCGCGGCGCGGCCGCCGGCGAACCCGAGCGCGTCGGCGCGCAGCGTGTCGATGGTGATTAGGAGGACGTTCTGATCGCCCGTGTGCGTGAATGTTGCAGGTGCTGTGCGGCCGAGGAGGTACCACACGCCCAGCGCGCACGCCACGAGCAGCACGGCGGCGCCCATCGACAGACTCCAGTATCGATTCCTGTTGCTGGCCACGTCTCAGTCCTTACACATGGTGTCCTTTGTGGTTCATTTCGCTCCGAGTCGTTTCCTGGCGTCCGCGCGGATCGCGTCTGCGCGGGCCTTCTCGCCGAAGATCGCCCACGTCTTGGCCGCCATCTCGTAGCCCTCCGACGTTGGAACCGCGCTCACCATCGCGTTAATCTCCCGTTCGGCGTCCGCGCTCCGGCCATCGGCGCGGTAGAGCATTGCCAGGCTCGCCCTCGTGCGCAAGTGCTGTGGCGAGAACGCCAGCTCCTGCCTGAATGCGGCCTCAGCCTCCGGCGCACGTCCCAGGTTGGCGAGTGTGTCGCCCGTGTAGAAGAATAGTTCCGGGATGGTCATCTGCTGCCCGCGGAGGCGGGAGATGGCCTCCTCAAACCGCGGGAGCGCCTCGTCGAAGCGCTTCTCGGCGTGGAGAATCAGCCCGTCCACGTACGCCGGCAGCGGGAACGCCGCGCTGGCCCGCTGCGCGGCGGCGGCGTAGCGCCGGGCGGCCGCCGTGTCCTTGCGCGCCAGCGCGATCCTGACGAGCATCTCGCACGCCGACGTGGTGGCGCGGGTGTCGCTGGGCGCGGCCTTGCTCAGGCCCATCTCGGCGTTCGCCTGGGCCTCCCCGAGCTTCCCGATCGTCAGGTAAACGCCTGCGACGCTGACGAAGCTGTTGGCATCGGCGGGATCGACCTCGACCAGGTGCTTGAACGCGTCGACAGCCTCCTGATGGCGGCCGGCCCGGACAAGATCCACGCCAAGCTGAATCCAGGCGTCCTTCATCGAGGGGCTGTCGGCCAGCACGTTCCGCAGCAACCGAATCGACTCGTCGTACCGACGCTCGGCGGCCAGTGCGATGGCGCGGCGATACGCCTCGAGCACGGCGGCCTTGTCCTTCGGGTCGGGAAGCGACTCACCCGGGCGATCCGGCGCCACCCTGGACTGCGTTCCCACGTACCCCAGCGCCTGGAGCCGCTCCAGGTCCTCCCTGGACACCTGGCCCGGCGTGTGGATCGTCGCGCCGGCGAGCATCCGATCGAGTTCGCCGCGAGCGGCCGCGACCACCTGCGGCCGGTCGGCGGCGAGGTTCCGCATCTCGCCAGGGTCCCGCACCAGGTCGTACACCTCGGGCTTCGGCGCCTTGATGAAGCGATAGCGGGCGTCGGTCAGCGCATACAGCTCGCTCCAGCCGAAGTGATAGCGCCCGTAGAACGCCTCCGAGTACACGCCCGGGTCGCCCGCCGCCGGGCGGCCGTCCAGCAGTGGCTGGATCGATCGCCCGCGGAGCGCCTTCGGGCGGGGTATGCCCAGCCAGTCGAGGACGGTCGGCACCAGATCGATGTGCTGGACCGGCGTCGTCACGCGGCGTCCCGCCCCGGCGTTTCCCGGCAGCTTGACGATGAGCGGAACGCGGATGGTCGAGTCGTAGAGGAAGAGGCCGTGCTCGAGCTCTCCGTGATCGCCAAGCCCCTCACCGTGATCGGACAGGAAGATGATGGCCGCGCCGTCGTACCAGCCCCGCGCCTTCAGCCCCGCCAGCAGTTGGCCGACGATTTCGTCGCTGTACGCGATCTCGCCGTCGTAGGGGGCGTACTGCGAGAAGCGATCGGGCGGCGTGTAGGGTGTGTGCGGCTCGTAGATATGGAAGAAGAGGAAGAACCGATGCGAGCCGAGGCTCGACATCCAGCGCTCCGCAGCCTGCCGCGTCTCCGGGCCGGGCCGCTGGACCTGGCCCATCGGCATGTCGGGGGCCGACGGCGGCAACTGGTCGTCGAACAGATCGAACCCCTGGCCGATGCCAGTTTCCTTCCTGAGCACGAATGCGCTGACGAACCCGCCGGTCGCGTACCCCCGGCCGCGGACCAGCGCGGGAAGCATCGCCTGGTCCTTGCGGACCGTGAAGCCGACATTGTCGCGCACGCCGGTTTCGAACGGCAGTTGCCCGGTGAGAATCGAGGCGTGCGACGGCAGCGTTTGCGGCGAGTGCGCGTAGGCCTGCTCGAACACCACGCCGTCCGCGGCCAGCGCGTCAATGGCCGGCGTCTTCACGTGGCGGTAGCCGTAGGCGGGCAGGTGATCGGCCCGCAGCGTGTCGATCGAGATCAGGATGATCGGCGACGGTGGCCCGCCGGCCTGGCGAAGAAACCACCAGGCCCCGAGAGCCAAGCCAGCGAGCACCGCCAGGTCGACGATCGCGAACAGCGCACGCCGGCGCGCGCGGGCACGCGCTTCAGTCTTCGGCGTCCTCGCGGACCGGGCAGACGCGCGTGGTGTGACGGGCTGTACGGGAGATGATGTCAAGTTACGACCATGTTACCCCGCTGCGGCCGGGGTGAGACCGTCTTCCTGGCGCCGGTCGGGAGAGCCGTACCGGCTATCCACCGCCGCCAGGGGGATCTCGCGGGCGAACCTTTGGTCTCGAAGGTCCTCGGCCAGGCCTCGGTTCCAGTCCCTGTTATGTTGCGCCACGGTCGCTCACACCTTGCACCGCTCCCGAACAGGTCTGCGATCTCGGCTTCGCCCATGCGGTCGAAATGTCGGTTTTCAGCGCAGCCTGCTAGACTCGAACCAATGGCCAGAATCCCTCGAGGCTCCGTCCCAGCGGCGCTTGCCGCAGTGGTTCTCGCAACGATGACCGCCGCCGGCTGTGGCGGCAGTTCGCCTTCCATCCCGGCGCTGCCCTCGCCGACGCCGCTGCCCTCTGGCGTCACGGCGTGCGGCGCCATTTCGGGCCTGTCCACCTCGTCCCGGGCCATCGTCAACGGCTCGTCGTGCACGGCCGCCACCGCGTCGGTGGCGCTTCTGTACCTCGTGGGGAGTGACGGGCACGCCGTGGGGGCCTGCTCGGGGACCGTCATCAGCCCGACCGCGGTCCTGACCGCGGCGCACTGCCTCGGTTCCGACACCGCTCTCGTCCGCATCAACTTCGGCCCGGCCAAGGAGATCACCGCATCGTCGTTCGTGGCCAGCCCCGACTACCACGGCACCGACTCGAACTCGATCGACGTCGGCGTGGTGCTGACATCCCAGCCGATCGGCCAGCCCATCATCCCGGTGCTCACCAGCCGGGATCCCGCCTCGGGAGAGCAGGCCGTGGTCGCCGGATGGGGTCAGGACCTCTTCGGGCAGAGTTACGTCTTGAGGGCCGGCGTGGCGAGCATCGGCCAGGTCGGCCCCGTCTACGTGCTCAACTCGTACGGGGCGAACAGCGCCAGCACCTGCTCGGGCGACTCGGGCGGCCCGCTGCTGGTTTCCGTCGGAGGCTCGTGGACAGTTGCGGGCGTCACGTCCGCGGTCTCGGGGGCGTGCGTCTCCGGGACGGACTACTTCGTGAATGTCCGCAATCCCGCTGTTCGCGCGTTCATCCTGGGTGTGGCGCCCGACGCAGCCCAGCGCTGATTCAGTTCCGATCCAATGTTCGTTCGGCCTTGCGGACAGCCGCGTCGCCGTGAGCCTTCCGCGCGGCGGCACGCACCTCCGCGCCTCGCGTCTTCTCTCCGAGCGCCGTCCAGACCCGGGCGGCCAACAGATAGTGATCCACGGTGGGAGTGACGGCGAGCAGTGTTTGAACGCGCTGATCGGCTTCCGTGATACGCCCGCTTTCCGGGTAGAGACGCAGCAGGCTGGTCAACGCCTCGCCAGCCTCCTTGAACCGGCCGCTCTCGAGGAGCAGGGTGGTGAGGCGATCCCAGGCAACGGCCATCGAAGGATCGTCGAACACGACTTCCTGGTATTTCGCCACGGCACCCGGTACGTTGCCTCCCGCCGCGAGGCCGCTCGCCTGCCAGTACTTGTCGTAGACAGCAGCGCGGTCCTTCACGTCCGGCAGTTGGTCGCCTGGCACCTCAGGCCCGGCAACCGGCAGCCCCGTCACATATCCCATAGCCGCGAGCCGTCCGCGTTCAGGCTCGGCGACCGGCGCCGGGGCGGGGAGCGGCGAGCTGGCCGTCAACTTGTCGAGCGCCCCCCGCATCGCGGCTGCCGTCTGGGCCTCGGTCTCCACCTCGACGAGGTTCACCCGCTCTCTGGGATCCTGCAGAAGGTCGTACAGCTCGGGTCGGGCCGACTTGATGAAGCGATAACGGTTATCGGTCAGCGACTGCACCTGGCTCCACCCGAAGCGATAGCGACCGGCGAGCGACTCGGCGTAGACATACCGGTTCGGCAGCGTGGCTGTGGGCGAGTCGAGCAGGTTGCGCAGCGATCGGCCGCCAAGCCCGGAGGGCCGGGGTGCGCCCATGAGATCCAGGATTGTCGGCGTGATGTCGATGTGCTGGACCAGCGCGTCCGAGTGACGCCCGCCGCCGTCCCGTCGCGGCAGCTTGACGATCAGCGCCGCGCGAATCGCCCGCTCGTACACGAACAAGCCGTGCCCCTGCTCCCCGTGGTCGCCCAGGCTGTCGCCGTGATCGGAGGTGAGGACGATGACGCCGCCGCTGTAAAGCCCGCGCTTCTTCAGGAACGCGACCAGTTGGCCCACCACCTCGTCCGCGTAGGCGACCTGCGCGTCGTAGGCAGAGTACTTCGCGAACCGCTCGGGCACCGTCCGCGGCGACCGCGGGCCGTCAAGGTGCAGGAACAGGAAGAAGCGCGCCGTGCCGATCGACTCGATCCAGCGCTCGGCAATTCTCAGCGACGCCTCGCCGTCTCTCGACGTGGCCAGCGGAGAGCCTTCCCCTCCCACGGCGCCGAACTCGTCGTCGAAGAACCCGAACGCGGCGCCAAGCCCGGTCTCCTTCCTGAGGAGGTAGTTCGAGACGACCCCGCCCGTCTTGAAGCCGCGCCGGTGGAGCAATTGCGGCAGCAGGGAGACGCCGCCGGGAACCTGGAACCCGATGTCGTCCCGCACGCCGGCCTGGAACGGCAGCAGGCCCGAGAGCATCGAGACGTGCGAGGGCAGGGTCAGCGGCGAGTGCGCGTAGGCACGGTCGAACGTGACGGCGTCAGCCGCAAGCGCGTCGATGGCCGGCGTGTGGACCTTGGTGTACCCGTAGGCTGACAGGTGATCGGCGCTCAGCGAGTCGATCGAGATGACGATGACCGGCCCGTAGGCCGGCCCCGAGGACTTGGCGTATCGCCAGCCGGCGGCTGCAGCCGCGAAAACCGCGAACCAGATGAAGCCGACGACGAAACGATAGCGCCAGCGGCCATGCACGGAATAGGCCGGGCGACCGGCGGGCGATTCTGGTCCCATGGGGAAATGCTAGTCCAAGGTGAACTGTTCGCGCCAGTTCTCTTGGTCCTCGAACTTCGGCTGCTCCTCCTTGAGGAGGAGACACTCTTCGAGTACCAGCGCGTCCATCTCGGTGCGCATGAAGCACCGGTAGGAATCCCCGGGAGAGCAGACGATCGGTTCGCCGCGCACGTTGAACGAGGTGTTGACGATGACCGCGCAGCCGGTGCGGCAACGGAACGCCTCGATGATGTCCCAATACAGGGGGTTGGTGTCCCGCCTGACGGTCTGGACCCGCGCGGAATAGTCCACGTGGGTGACCGCCGGGATGCTCGATCGCGGCACGTTGAGCTTGTCGATTCCCCAGAGCCGCTCTTCGTCCGCGGTCATCGTGCGGCGGCGTTCCGGCTGCACGTTGGCGACCAGCAGCATGTACGGCGAATCGCGATCGAGCTCGAACCACTCGTGCGCGTGCTCGCACAGCACGCTCGGCGCGAAAGGCCTGAAGCTCTCGCGGAACTTGATTTTCAGGTTCATGACCGACTGCATCTTCGTCGAGCGCGCGTCGCCGAGGATGCTGCGGCCGCCCAGCGCGCGCGGTCCGAACTCCATGCGCCCCTGGTGAAGGCCGACGACCTTCTCGGACGCGAGCAGTTCGGCGACGACGTTCGGCAGCTCCTTCCGATCGACACGCCGGTACGGCAACTGGCGCTCCGAGAGGAAGCGCTCGATGTCGGAGACGGGAAACGCCGGCCCGAGGTAGGCGCCCTTCATGCCGTCCTGGTAGGGCGGCAGCGTGCCTGCCGGATGCGTCGCGCGCCACGCCTTGTTCGGCACCCAGGTGCCGGCGCGTTCTGCAGACTGGCGCGGCTTACCCAGGTAGCGGTACCACAGCGCGAGCGCGACACCCACCGCGCCGCCGGCGTCGCCCGCCGCCGGCTGGATCCAGATTTCCTCGAACGGCCCCTCGCGCAACAACCGGCCGTTGGCCACGCAGTTCAGCGCCACGCCGCCGGCCATCGCCAGGTACTTCATCCCCGTTTCGGCGTGAGCGAAGCGCGCCAGCTTCAGCATCGCCTCTTCGGTGAAGTCCTGGATCGATCGCGCGAGGTCCATTTCACGCTGCGTGAGCTTGGATTCCTGCTCACGCGGCGGGCCACCAACCGCCTCCGCAAAGCGGTTGCCGGTCATCGTGAGGCCTTCGCAGTAGTTGAAGAACGACTGGTCCAGGTGAATGGACCCGTCGTCGCAAATCCGCGCGATCCGGTCGCGCAGCAGCGACAACTGCCGCGGCTCGCCGTAAGGCGCGAGCCCCATCACCTTGTATTCGCCCGAGTTGACCTTGAAGCCGGTGAAATAGGTGAGCGCGCTGTAGAGGAGGCCGAGCGAGTCGGGGAAGCGCTGCTCCTTGATGAGCGTCACCTCGGCGCCGCGGCCCATGCCGAGCGAGGCCGTGGCCCACTCGCCGACGCCGTCTACGGTGACGATGGCCGCTTCTTCGAAGGGCGACGGGTAGAAGGCCGACGCGGCGTGCGACTCGTGGTGATCGCCGAACATCACCTTCCACGGGAACGATCGGCCAATCTTCTTTGCGGCCTTCGGGTCGCCGGGCGCCTCGAGGTTTGCCAGTTCGCGACGGATGGTGTCGCCCATCCAGAGCTTTTCTTTCATCCACACCGGGATCGCCTGGATGAAGGAGCTCCACCCGCGCGGGGCGTAGTCGAGGTAGGTGTCGAGCAGCCGGTCGAACTTGGTGAGCGGTTTCTCGTAGAAGCCGACGAGCGTGAGGTCGCTCGGCTTCAGCCCTGCGTCCGCGAGGCAGTACCGGCAGGCGTTCGCGGGAAAGCCCGGGTCGTGCTTCTTGCGAGTGAAGCGCTCTTCCTGCGCGGCCGCGACAATCTCGCCGTCGATGACGAGGCACGCTGCCGAGTCGTGGTAGAAAGCGGAAATCCCGAGGACCGCGGTCATGAGAGCCCTGTCCTAGAAGAGCGTGTAGATGAACGGCGCGATCGGCGTCGCCTGCGCGAGCACGAGGATCAGCCCCGCGAGGATCAGGAAGATCACGATCGGCGCGATCCAGTACTTCTTGTTGTAGCGAAGGAACTCCCAGAACTCGACGAGCACCTGAACCTTGGACATATCACTCTCCTTAACCCGGCCGCCAGGACCAAAGATGCGCGAATCGCCTGGCAGCCCGTGACCCAAGTCGCGGGCTGCTAGACGTCTTGAACGGCCAAGACGTCTACGCCCCGCGCGTCGCGGGGCCAGCCAACAGCGTTTCTGGTTCTAGCG
>JANYLG010000157.1 GCA_025363775.1 Acidobacteriota bacterium
GAAACCGTGGCCATCCTGGGGACACCGCAGTTGCCAGTAGGAAATTGAGTGTCGCAAAGTTCGCCGTTCCACCCGCGCTCCAACCGGCCTTACGGTTCAGCGCCACTGCTCCGGGAAACAGGATCCGCGTGTCACTACACAAAACCGTCGCCGTAAGCCCTTATCCAACAGTTCGTTGACTTTTCGAATGGTCGAAGATCGGTCAAGCCTCCCCCGTAAGTGCTATCATTCGTGGCAACAAAGCCCTGCAGGAGGTGAGCCGCAGTATTGCAGAAACTTCGACTGGCAGTTTCGGTCGGTGGTCTCGTCCTGGTCGCGGCGTGCGGCAGCACCACCGCGCCACCTTCCTCTCCTACATCCCCTTCCACGCGGATCATCGCCCTTTCCGGAACGCTGTCGTTCGGAAGTGTGACGGTGGGGCATGTTGCGAGCGGCTCGTTCGTCATTGCGAACACAGGCAACTCGTCGCTCACGGTTTCGGGAATCTCCTTCCCGAGCTATTACACCGCGAACTGGACGAGCGGGGCGATTGCAGCCGGCGAGTCGAAGACCGCGCGCGTGCAGTTCGCTCCACTGCAGGCGTTGGCCATCAACGGCGTGTTGACGGTGAATGGCGATCAGGCGAGCGGCGCAAACACCATGTCGGTCTCGGGTACCGGCACGGCGCCGCCCAGCGACGCGCCGTTCTGGGGTCTGTCGAACTGCGGCACGTTCAAGGCGGGAACGTATGCGGGGCTGGCGTGCTGGGTGTGGGTGACGACGACGGGAATGGTGCCAGGCCTCGGGGTGACTGCGGACCTGACGGCATTCGGGCTGTCGGCGACGCGGGGTCTCATCAAGTGCACCGCCTGCGGGGACCCGCCGGAGTTTGAGCTCGACCTGCACATCCCGGCGGACCAGGCAGCCGGTCCCACGCCGATCACCTTCACGGTATCCGATACGGCCGGCCACACGTACCAGACTACTGCGAGCCTGACGGTGACCCGGTAGGGGAGTGGCCGCGGCCACTGCGCGAAGCGCCTGCGCCGGTGCCGGGAATACCGCTTAGAAGTGCGAAGAGTACACGGTCTACGTTAGCGCGAATTCCCTAAAGGCATTGTCGCCTAGACGCACAGGGGAGGCCCCGAACGGGCCTCCCCCAAACATTGACACAACAGTGACACAATCCGGGCGTTTTGGACGGTCTGACGACCCCTCACCGGGCCTGGCCGGGCTGTTTTCTTAAGGAATTTGGAGGCGCCGTCCGGATTTGAACCGGAGATGGAGGTTTTGCAGACCTCTGCCTTACCACTTGGCTACGGCGCCCAGGGGTTCCACGCAGGCCGTGGCGGTCCCGCGCGGACAAAAAACGCGCGGCAACAACCGCGCGCCGGCGAGGGAATGAGGATGGAGCGGGAAACGGGATTCGAACCCGCGACTTCGACCTTGGCAAGGTCGCACTCTACCACTGAGTTATTCCCGCTCAACGAAGATTGAAAGTACCACAGGAGGCGGTGTCTAGGCAAGAGCCGGCGCAGCGGAACCGAGATCGGTCGGTCGAAAAACCTGCAGGTCGTCCACGCGCTCGAAGTCCGCATCGGCGGTGGCAATCGCGGTCAACCCCTCATCCCGCATCGTGGCGACGATAAGGGAGTCGTTGGTGAGCAGCCCCGTTGCGATCCTGATGTCCGCCGCTCGCAGGCAGCATCCCAGGTCCACGGGCAGCACCTCGATGCCCCACGCCGGAATGCTCTGCACTTGCCAGATGTAGTCGCAAAGCGTCCGGACGAAGTCTGGTCGCTGGCGGAGCTTCCGGGGCACGGCACCTGCACTCACAAGCCCGGAGCGGACGGCCTCCATCGTCATCAGTCGATGGGTCGCCTCGTTGAACGCCACAACAGAGGTGACGCCGAAGACTTCTCGCCGCTCACAGCGCTCGAGCAGACGCCGGCATTGCTCAGAGCCGCTGAAGAAGTGGTAGATGAAGATCGTCGCGTCAAGGAAGATCCGCTGGCCGCCGGGGATGCTCTCAAGAGTCGAGGTACTCATCCTCGTCCTCCATGATTTGCCGGATCAGTTCCGGCGGCGCGGCCATCGCTCCCCACGTCTCGGAAACGCTCCGATGCCGAGGGTCCCGTCGGGGCAGCTGCTCATCGAAGTAGTGCGTAAGCGCCTCCTCCAGGATTGCGCTCAGCGGCCGGTTCTGCCGGGCGGCTTCGACCTTCGTGCGACGAAACAACGTCTCGTCCATGATCGTGCTCACTTTCCGCCTCATATCATGATGCTAGCATGATTTCATGATATGCACCTGACAATGGGAAGCCACGAGGCTTGCCCACCGCTTCGCAAGCCAGGAGGCATACACTGCACCTCCGCACGCCAGGAGACGCAAGCCAGGAGGCATACACCGCACCTCCGCAAGCCAGGAGGCTCAAGCCAGGAGGCTCGCGCCGCAAGGCCTACCGGCATCCGACCGCATCGAACGCGTTCTGGATTACCTCCACCTTCAGTTGTCCTCCGGCGGCGAACGTGATGGCGACCACGTCGAAGCGGCAGGGAACGTTGTGCAGGCGCCGGCGGGCGAGGAAGTCCTCGGCCATCGCCGTGACCTTCGACTGCTTGTACAACGTCACCGCCTCGGCGGCGTCGCCGTAGCGATCGCTGGTCCTCGCCTTGACCTCGACGAACACTACTGTCGGCCCGTCGCGTGCGACGATGTCAATTTCGCCAAAGCGGGTGCGGTAGCGCCTGGCAAGAATTGCGTAGCCGCGGCGCTCGAGCTCGCGGCATGCGTATTCTTCGCCTGATTTTCCGAGGGAAATGCGATCGAGGATGGGCATACGGCCGGTCCTTCTGCAAGGCGGGGACCGGGGGAAAGGCGGACGGCGGGGGGCGGATGGCGGGGAGGCGGACGGCGGGAGGCGGACGGCGGGAGGCGGATGGCGGGAAGGCGGATGGCGGGAAGGCGGACGGCGGGAGGCGGATGGCGGGAAGGCGGATGGCGGGAAGGCGGAGAAGGGCGGAAAGGCGGAGGAGGGCGAAAAGGCGGGCTTGCCACGCCGAAGCCCGAAGGGCGAAGGCGGGTCGGGCCGCGAGGACCGCGGCGCCGCGGCGTCTATAGCGAAATGCCCGCGAACAGGGCGCGGGCCCGATTGCAGTCTGCCGCGATCTGGGCCTTCAACGCGTCCACGCCATCGAACGTCCGCTCGTCGCGGATGCGCTGCACGAACGACACTCGCATGCGCGCCCCGTACAGATCGCGCTCGATGTCCAGCAGGTGGGTCTCGACGACCGTCGCCGACGGCTGATGAAACGTCGGCCGCACGCCGATGTTGGTGATCGACGGGTAGACGATGCCATTGAGCGTGGCCAGCGTGGCATACACGCCGTCGGGCGGCGTCAGCTCGTTTTCGCTCTCCAGGTTGGCCGTCGGGAATCCCAGGAGCCGGCCGCGCTGCAGGCCGTGGACGACGGTGCCGTCGATGAAGTAGTGCCGGCCGAGCAGCGTCGCCGCCTCGTCCACCCGACCTTCCGCGATCACCCGACGCACGCGGCTGCTCGACACGACGAGTTTCTTGTGCCGCACGGGATCGATCTTCTCCGCCCTGAATCCATACCGCGCGCCGAGCACACGCAGCATCGAGAAGTTGCCGGACCGGTCGTGTCCGAACAAGAAATTGGCGCCCACCCAGACTTCGGCAATGCCCAACCACTCGACGAGCACGAGGTGAACGAATGTGTCCGGGGCCCACGACGCGATTTCCGGCGTGAACCTCACCACGGCCATGCCGTGCACCCCGGCCTGTTCGAGCGCCTCCATCTTTTGCGCCATCGTCATCAGCAGGGCCGGCGCCTTGTCGGGGCGGACGACACGCGTCGGGTGCGGATCGAACGTGAGCACGAGCGGCGTCACACCACGCTCGGCGGCGGTCCGGACCACGCGCTCGACGATCGTCATGTGGCCGCGGTGCAGGCCGTCGAAGTTCCCCAAGGCGAGCACGGACTGGTGCCAGTGCATCGGCCTCGCGTCGTCGGGATAGTGGATCACGTCCATGAAGAATCGGTATCGACCCGGCAACCTCGGAGCCGGCCCGCCTGGGCGCGGACTACTCGATGTCCACGGTCAATCCATCATATGCCAGCTCGACGCCTGGCGGCAGCCTCGCGGAAGTTTCCGCGTGACCGAGATCGTGCGCGATGTGCGTCAGCAGCGCCCGCGAGGGTCGCAGCCGCGCCACCACGTCGAGCGCCTGGGCCACGGTGAAGTGCGTCGGGTGCGGCGCGTGGCGCAGCGCGTCGATCGCGAGCACCCGCACGCCGTCGAGTAGCGGCCATGACTGGTCGGGAATGGCGCTGCAATCGGTGAGGTACGCGAACCCGCCGACGCGGTATCCGTAGATCGGCAACTGCCCGTGCATGACGGGCACCGGCGTGATGACGGTGTTGCCGATCGTGAACGGGCCGGTCACCGGAAGCAGCTGAAGATTCGGCACTCCCCCGCCCTGCTGCCTCGGCTCGAAGGCGTAGGCAAAGACCCTTCGCACCTCGGCGATCGTCTCGGGATCGCCGTAGCAGGGAATCACGCCGCCCTGGAGGGCGCTGAAGCGACGGGTCTCGTCGAGGCCGAGCAGGTGGTCGGCGTGCGGATGCGTGAAGAGCACCGCATCCACGCGACGCACGTCGAAGCGGAGCGCTTGCGCGCGCAGGTCCGGCGCCGTGTCCACGAGAAGGGCGCAGCCGCTGGCCAGCTCGATGAGAATCGATGGGCGGAGCCGCTGGTCGCGCGGGTCGGTGGACGTGCAGACCGCGCACCGGCAGCCGATCATCGGCACGCCGTGTGACGTCCCGCTGCCGAGAAAGGTCAGGCGACCGATCGATCCGCTCAAGGCTCGACCACTCGTTTCCCGGCGCGCGAGGCCTCGACGTAACGCATCCGAAGGTCGTAGAGGACGGCGCTGATCAGCCCCTCCTCCGACTCCTCGAGGTTGCCGGCCGTTTTCTCCTCGAGCATCGCGATCACCTCGATGAGGTGCGCGGCTTCCGTGAGGTGTTGCGCCGCGGGCTCATCGCTCCCCGGCGGGGGAAGCTGGCCCATGTGGATCTCCGCGCTCGCAGAGAGCGAGAGCACGAACAGGCTGAAAGTGATGTGAGGCGTGTCGGCCATGATGATTCGTCCCGCGCCACGCTGTCAGGCTCCGCGACCTCGCCAGCCGAGCGACCGGCCGGTCGCCCCTGCGAGGGTCCTGCCCCAGAGTCGCGCGTCACCGAAATGGTAGCATACGGCTCATGGTTGATACCCCTGGCGCCGCCTTCGATCGCCTCGTCGACACCGTCGCCAGGCTGCGCGCGCCAGACGGCTGCCCATGGGACCGCGAGCAGACGATCGAAACGCTGCGACCTTTCGTGCTCGAGGAGACCTACGAGGTGCTCGAGGCGATCGACCACGGCGACCTGGCGGCGCTTCGGGAGGAGATTGGCGACCTGATCTTCGAAGGGGTGCTGCTGGCGCAAGTGTGCGCCGAAGCCGGCAGCTTTACGGTGACCGACTCGCTCGGATCGATCGCCGACAAGCTGGTGCGGCGCCACCCGCACGTGTTCGGCGACGCCACGCCCGCGAAGACGGCGGACGAGGTGCTCGGGCGCTGGGAGGAAGCCAAGGCGCGCGAACGGGCGGCCGCGCCCGCGGGAAAGACGCCGAAGACGATCCTGGGCGGGGTGCCCAGGGCGCTGCCAGCGCTGCTGCGCGCGCACGAGATGGGCACGCGCGCGGCGGCAGTCGGGTTCGACTGGGAGCGCACGACAGACGTCCTCGAGAAGATCGAGGAAGAGGTGGCCGAACTGCGCGAGGCGACCGAGCGCTTCACAGACGGGCAGTCGCCCGGGGGGACCGCGGAAGCGGCAGGGCGACACCGGCGGCAGATCGAGGAAGAGATGGGCGACCTGCTGTTCGCGATCGCCAACCTCTCGCGCAAGCTGGGCGTGGAACCGGAAGCCGCGCTGCGGCAGGCGGACGACAAGTTCGCGCGGCGCTTCACGGAGCTCGAGCGCCGCTTCGCCTCGCGCGGCGAATCGCTGCAGCAGGCCGGCCTGGCGCGGATGGAAGAAGAGTGGGGACGCGTCAAGGAAGCGGAGTAGGGTCATTTCGTGAACACGCCCGTCGCTCCCGTGAAGGTCCGGATCACCAGGCTTCTGCCGTCCGTGTCCAGCGTGATGGCGCCGTGCTCGTCCGTGCGGTACACCGCGGCGCCGATGGCGTGGTAGCGCCGCAGCACGTCCTCGCTCACTCTCGTCGTCGAACCCGCACTGAGCAGCGCGACGCGGGGCTGCAGCGCCGAGAGGAACTCCCAGGAACTGGATGTCGAGCTGCCGTGATGAGGCACCTTGATCGCGCGCAGGGGGGCAGGCCCGAACTGGGTGGCCAGGGTGCGCTCGACGTCCCGGCCGATGTCGCCGGGCAACACCACCGACACGTCGCCATAGCGCAACTCGATCACCATCGAGTCGTCGTTGCGCACGCCCCGGCGTTCCCAGTCCGGCGGCGGCGGATGCCACACGCGCAGCGTCACATCGCCGAGGCGCACGATATCGCCGGCGCGCCGGATCACCCACCGGATACGCGCCGCGGCTGCCTGCTGCCTCAACGCCTGCGTCACGACCAGGCCCGGGACACTCACGCCCTCCCAGATCTCGCGCGGGTGGAAGTCGCGGACCACGGACGCGGCGCCGCCCGTGTGGTCCGGATCGCCATGGGAAAGGATCAGCGCGTCCAGCCTTCGCGTGCCGAACGCCCAGACGGCCGGCGCCACGATGCGACCGCCGATGTCGAAGCTGCTGCCGCTCATCGAACCGCCGGCATCGATCAGCAGGCTGCGCCGGTCGGGCAACTGGATCAGGATCGCGTCGCCGTGCCCCACGTCGAGCACCGCCAGGCGGAGACGCCCCCGAACGCCGGGCGCGAGCCAGGTGATGGGCTCGACCAGGATCCACGCGCCACACCCGATCACGATGCACGCCGCAAAGGTCCGCGCGGTCCTTCGGCGCCTGGCCGCCCGCGCCGTGGTGCCCCGCAGCGTGCGCGCGCCAAGCCACAACGCCCACCCGGCGTAGTAGCCGGCCACCGGAAGAGCGTGCGGGGGCGGCAGACGGTAGGTGAGCCACGGCGCGAGGTCCACGAGCGCTGCGCTTCGCACGAGGTAGAACGCCCCCAGGTGCGCGAGGTAGCCGACGGCGTCGGCGGCGCCGGTCGAAATCCAGGCCAGCGGCACCACCACCATCCCGGCCACCTGCGCCAGCGTCATCATCGGGATGGCGACGAAGTTCAACGCGAGGCCCGCAAAGGTCACTCGCGCGAAAACGCGCGCGGCCACCGGGAACAGAGCGAGCTCGGCGCACAGGGATGTCAGCAGCAGCGCGATCGGCGCGCGCAGCCACGGTGCGCGCGGCAACCAGGAGGCCGCCAGCCCGACGCCAATCATGATCCCCAGTGTCGCGCCGAACGTGAGAGAGAACCCGACGTCTGCGACCGCGCCCGGTGTCGCCAGCAGGATCAGGCCGCACGTCACGGCGAGCGCGTTGAGCGGTGCGCCCCGGTAGTCGGCCTGGCGCGCCAGCAGGTAGATGACGGCCATCAGCGTCGCGCGGACGACCGACGCGCCGCCGCCCACGACGACCGCGTATGCCACGAGCACGGCCATCGTCACACAGCTGCCCGTGCGGCGCCCCGCGCCCGCCAGCCTCAGCAGCCACAGCATCAGGCCCGCGAGAATCGCGATGTTGCCGCCCGAGATCGCGATGACGTGATACGTGCCCGCTTCCTGCAGCCGCCTCTGCACCTCGTCATCGAGCCCCACGCGATCGCCAATCAGGATGGCGACGACGATGGCCGCCGACTGCCGGTCGTACCTCCCGACGTGCCGGCCCACGTGCGTCCGGGCGAGATGCCGGACCCCGGCGGCAGCCTCAGCCACCCACCCACCGCGTTCCCGCACCTCCACCAGCGCTCCGCTCTTCACGCTGCCGACCAGGACGGTCCCCTTGCGCGCCAGCTGCAGCCGGCCATCCGGCACGCCGGGATCCTGGTATCGGCCGGGCTCGCGCAGCAGTGCCGGGACGCGAACCAGGCGACCGGCCCGCCACTCCTTCGCCCGATCGAAGCCGAGCGCCCCTCCAACCGTGAGCCGCACGCCGCCCGCGCCCTCGGTCGTCACCGAGTCGATCGTCCATCGCTGAAGCTCCAGGTGCAGACCAACACCGGCCTCGCCCGGAGCCGCATCATCGATCAGTCGCCCCTCGATCACCACCGGGCCTGCGCGGAGGGCGGGCGCCATGGCGATCCGAAGCGGAGGCCGGGCAGCGTCAAGCGAGGCCCTGGTTGCCAGCGCCCACGACCCGGCGAAGAACACGACGGCCGCCGCTGCCACACAGACGCGAGGACGGTTCAGGAAGAACGTGAGAACGGCGCCACACCACGCCATCAGCATCAGGACCACCGCGGGAACGATCCAGGCGGGGTCGGTCAGCACGCCCAGCGAGGCGCCGACCACGATGGCCAGCGCGGGCACGGCGGCGGGAATGGACACGAGGGAACCGGAGCAAGGAAGGTGCCGCTCACAAAATCGGGAATGGGGCGTTGAGGGTTGAGACGTGCGGAGCGGAGACCATCAGCGGGTTCGCAGATTCTGCGCACCGGCTGGGCGGTGAGGTGGCAGAAGTTGCCGATCGTGGCCGCCATTGCGAGTCGAAGTGCCAAGGGAGAGGCGCCCGGGCCAGGCTGAAGTCTTGCCCTGCGGGCGGCGCCATGGCGGCCACTCGAGCGAGCTCTTATGAGTGGCCCGCAGACCCCGCGTAGTAGTCCTGGAGCGCGCGGACGGCCGAGACGTCGGTCCGCATGGCGCGGATCGCGCTCACCGCGGCCGATGCGCCGGTCAGCGTGGTGATGCAGGGCACGCCGTGCATCATCGCCGCGCGACGCAGCGCCCGATCGTCGAAGAACGAGGCCCGGCCGAGCGGCGTGTTGATCACCAGCGAGATCCGCCCGTTCACCACTTCGTCCGCGATATTCGGCCGCCCCTCGTTCACCTTGTAGATCACCTCCGCGGGCAGACCGTGTGCCGCCAGGAAGGCCGCCGTGCCGCGCGTCGCGGCCAGCGTGAAGCCCAGCGCGGCCAGGTCGCGCGCGATCGGCAGCGTTGTCGGCTTGTCGTGATTGTTCACCGAGATGAACGCGGTGCCGCGGTCGGGCAGCGTCTGCCCCGCCGCCGACTGCGCCTTCGCGAACGCGACGCCGAAGGTCGCGCCGCACCCCATGGCTTCGCCCGTGGACTTCATCTCTGGCCCGAGCAGGATATCCACGCCCTGGAAGCGAACGAACGGAAACACCGGCGTCTTGACGAACACGCCGGTCACGGGCAACTCGTCCACCAATCCGAGGTCAGCCAGCGTGCGGCCGAGCATCACGCGCGCAGCCGCCTTGGCCAACGGCACGCCGGTCGCCTTCGACAGGAACGGCACGGTCCGCGACGCCCGCGGGTTCACCTCCAGCACGTACACCACGTCGTCTCTGATCGCGAACTGGATGTTCATCAGGCCGACGACGCCCAGTGCCCGCGCGATGCGGCGCGTCCAGTCGCGGATTGTCTCGAGATGCCGCTCAGCGACCAGATACGGCGGGAGCACGCAGGAACTGTCTCCCGAGTGGATCCCCGCCTCCTCGATGTGCTCCATGATGCCGCCGATCACCACGGCTCCGGTGGCATCGGCCACGGCGTCCACGTCGAGCTCGAACGCGTCCTCGAGGAAGCGGTCGATCAGCACCGGGTGCCCGGGTGACGCGTCCACCGCGCCCCGCATGTAGCGGTCGAGCGCCGCCTGCTCGTACACGATGGCCATCCCGCGGCCGCCAAGGACGTACGACGGGCGAACCACGACGGGGAAGCCAATCGACGCGGCAATATCCCGCGCCTCGTCGCGCGACGTGGCGGTCCCGCTGGCGGGCTGGTTGATCTCGAGGCGGGACAGCAGCGCCGAGAATCGCTGGCGGTCCTCCGCCAGGTCGATCGAATCGGCGGACGTGCCCACGAGCGGCACGCCGGCCTGGTGCAGCGCGAGGGCCAGCTTGAGCGGCGTCTGGCCGCCGAACTGCACGAGGCACGACACGGCGCCGCCGCCCTGCCGCTCGCGTTCGATGATGGCCATCACGTCCTCGAGCGTGAGGGGCTCGAAGTACAGGCGGTCGGCCGTGTCGTAGTCGGTTGACACGGTTTCCGGGTTGCAGTTGACCATCACCGTCTCGACGCCCTCCTCGCGGAGCGCGAACGCGGCGTGGCAGCAGCAGTAATCGAACTCGATCCCCTGGCCGATCCGGTTCGGCCCCGACCCGAGAATGACCACCTTGTCGCGCGCGGTTGGCGCGGCTTCGCACTCGTCGGCATAGGTGCTGTAGAGATATGGCGTGAACGACTCGAACTCGGCCGCGCAGGTGTCGATCCGCTTGTAGGCCCGCCTCAGCCCGGCGCCGCGCACGTCGGAGGTCACCGCCGCTTCGTCACGTCCGGACAACCGCCCGATCTCCTGGTCGCTGAAGCCCGCACGCTTGAGGCGGCCCAGCACGTCGGGCGCAATCGCGCCGCGGCCGTGAGCCTTCAGCATCAGCGCCATCGCCGTCAGTTCCTCGAACTGCACGAGGAACCACCGGTCGATCTTCGTGATGTCGTGGATGCGGTCCACGCTCCATCCTCGCTCCAGCGCGCTGAACACGCGCCAGATCCGCCGCTCGTCGGCCACCAACAGCCGGCGCGCCAGCAACTCCTCGCCCTCGTCGTCGTCCCATTCCGATCGCCACAGCCAGGCCGACCGGCCCAGCTCGAGCGATCGCAGCCCCTTGAGGAACGCCTCCTTGAACGTGCTCCCAATCGCCATCGCCTCGCCCACCGACTTCATCTGCGTGGTCAGCGTGCGATCGGCGTCGGGGAACTTCTCGAAGTTCCACCGCGGCACCTTGACGACCACGTAGTCGATCGATGGTTCGAACGAGGCAGGGGTCACCCGCGTGATGTCGTTCGGGATCTCGTCGAGGTGATAGCCAAGCGCCAGCTTGGCCGCGATCTTCGCGATGGGAAACCCCGTAGCCTTCGAGGCAAGCGCCGACGATCGCGACACGCGCGGGTTCATCTCGATGGCCACCACGCGCCCGTCGGCCGGGTTCACGGCGAACTGGATGTTGGCCCCCCCCGTCTCCACGCCGACGCGGCTGATGATCCGCCGCGCCAGGTCGCGCAGCCGCTGGTACTCCTTGTCGCTCAGCGTCATCGCCGGCGCAACGGTAATCGAGTCGCCGGTGTGGATCCCCATCGGGTCGATGTTCTCGATCGAGCAGACGACGACGAAGTTGTCGGCGACGTCGCGCATCACCTCGAGCTCGTATTCCTTCCAGCCGAGCACCGACTGCTCCACCAGCACCTGGTGCACGGGGCTCATCGACAGGCCGCGCGACGAGAGCACCCGAAACTCGTCAAGGTTGTACGCCACGCCGCCGCCGACGCCGCCCAGCGTGAACGAGGGCCGGATGATCGCCGGGAAGCCCACCACCTTCACGAGCGCCAGCGCCTCGTCCAGCGAGTGCGCCGCGCCGGAATCGGGCACGTCGATGCCAATCGAGGTCATCGCCTCACGGAACAACAGCCGGTCCTCCGCCACCTTGATCGCCTCGAGCGAGGCGCCGATCAACTCGACCCCGAAGCGGTCGAGCACGCCCGCCTCGGCCAGACCCACGGCGAGGTTGAGCGCCGTCTGGCCGCCGACCGTCGGCAGGAGGGCGTCGGGGCGCTCGCGCTCGATGATCACCGAGAGCGTCTCGACCGTCAGCGGCTCGACGTAGGTGCGATCGGCCAGTTCCGGATCGGTCATGATCGTCGCCGGGTTGCTGTTGACCAGGATGATCTCGAGCCCCTCGG
>JANYLG010000138.1 GCA_025363775.1 Acidobacteriota bacterium
CGGGCGCCCGCGGCGGTCAGCGCGGCGGCGCTGGCGGCGCACAGCCGGCGGTGAACATCGCACGCGAGAAGATCAACCTGACCGAGTCGCTCGCGTTCATGCAGAAGTACCTTGGGCCGGATCACGCCATCGTCAAAAGGATTCTCGGCGACAAGAGCCTCGAGGCACGGGCCACGGAGCTCGTCGACAAGACCAGGATCACCGATCCCGAGATCCGGGCGCTGCTGCAGGCCGGTGGCAAGGCGACGATCGATGTGTCCACCGACCCGATGATCGTGCTGGCGCGCTCGCTCGAGACGGATGCCCAGGCCATCAACAAGAAGTACGAGGACGAGGTGACGGCCGTTCAGGCGGCGGCGTATCCGAAGATCGGCCAGGCCGTGTTCGTGGTCGACGGCGCAAAGGCGTACCCGGATGCGACCGGCACGCTGCGGCTGTCCTACGGGACGGTGAAGAGCTACAAGGAAGACGGCAAGATCATCCCGGCGTATACCTACGTCCCCGGGCTCTACGAGCGCTCCGCGCAGCACAACAACCAGTCGCCCTACGAGCTGGCCCCCCGGTGGGCGGAGGCGAAGGCGGCGTTCGATCCGAAGACCCCGTTCAACCTGGTGACCACCAATGACATCGTCGGCGGGAACAGCGGGTCGGCGATGGTCAACAAGAAGGGCGAACTGGTGGGCCTGATCTTCGACGGCAACATCCAGTCGCTGCCGGGCTACGTCATCTACGAGGAAGCGGTGAACCGCGCGGTGTCCGTCGATTCGCGGATCATTCTCGAGGCGCTCCGAAAGGTCTACAAGGCTGACGCACTCGCGACCGAGATTGCGGGGGCGGCGGGGAAGAAGAAGTAGACGGTAGGCAGCAGGTGGTCGGGGGATCTGCTGATCTCCCGGCCACTCGCGTGTGATCCAGCCCGCGCGATGATGCCCGCGTCGGCCCTGCGGCGTGGCCGGATCGGCGTGGCGGAATCATCGGCGACCAGAACGCCTCGGCGTCGTCTCGGGAGAACACGACGTTCGGATGCTTACGGATGGGCGTCCAGGGCAGTGTCACTGCACTTGCACACCACGGCGGTGATGTCGTCCGCCTGCGGGACCGGCCCAACGAAGTCTCGGACCGCATGACAGAGGTGGTCCACGATCAAGGCCGCCGGTTCGCGACGTTGCGCAGCGACAATGTCCAGGGCCCGCTCGAATCCAAACGGCTGGCCCGTGCCGTCTTCAGCCTCAGTCACGCCATCGGTGAAAATGACCATGACGTCGCCGTGCTTCAAGGCAGGGCAGACGGCCGTCTCTGTGGCGCTGTCTGGGAAGATGCCGAGCGGAATCCCGGTACTGCCAAGCCTGGCCTTGACGGTTCCGGCGTCATCGAGCACGTAGCCCTCGGTGTGCCCCGCGCTGGCGAAGGTCAGGTTCCGGGAGGGACGATCGATACACACGATCAGCGTCGTGACGAATTGATTCTCTTGCAGGTCCGCCACCAGTACGCGGTTCACCCGCGTGAGAAGCGCACCGGGGTCCGGGTGCGACAAGGCGGTCGAGCGGATGTAGGCGCGCGTCGTGGCCATCACGATCGCCGCGTCGATTCCATGGCCGCTCACGTCGCCAATCACTAGCGCCGTGCGCCCGTCGAGAAGGTCGATGTAGTCGAAGAAGTCCCCGCCCGTCCGGTCAGCGGGAAACGCTGCACCCGCAAGATCCCAGCCGCAGGACCGCGGCGGGGACTTCGGGAACAGCCGCTGCTGAACGGACCGGGCGACGCGCATCCGTACGGTCTGCTCGGCGGCCTTGCGCAGTTCGGTGACGTCCTTTCCCACCGAGACAAAACGACACACGGCGCCAGTGGCGTCGCGGATGGGTGCAATCGTCTGCTCCGAGTGATACAGGTCGCCGTTCTTCTTCCGGTTGATGATCGTCTCTCGGAATACCTCGCCTTTACCCAGGGCCGACCACAACCGCTCGTAGAACGCGACGTCATGCACGCCCGATTTCAGAAGCCCCGGAGTTCGGCCTATCAGCTCGTCCCGGCTGAACCCCGAGATCCCTGATGCCGCCGAGTTCACATACTCGATCTGACCCTGGCAGTTCGTGACGATCACGCTGTCGGCGGTCTGCTCGACGGCAGCCGAGAGCATCCGCACGCGCTCCAGTTCTTCCCGCTGCACCGTCACGTCCCGGAAGATAACGATCCCTCCGCAGAGATGCCCCCGAGGATCCTTCAACGGGCTGGCGTTGACACTAATCCACACGCCGTGAGGGTTTCTCTCGTTGCGAATAAACAGGATCTCGTCATACACGGTCTGGCCACGGATCGCCCGCGAGAGGGGTAAGTCGAATTCCGGCACGACCGTCGTCCCATCCGGGGCGAAGCACCCGTACACGGCTGACCATGTCCCTTCCTCCACGTTGAGCGGTCCGATCGCGAGAATCTTCTCGGCTGCCGGGTTGAACAGGACGAACCTGCCCTTCACGTCGGCCACGACCACCCCATCGGTGATGTTCTCGAGGATGTCGTGGAGAAGCCCGCTCGAGGTCTCGAGCCGCATGCGGGATGACGGGCTGCCGGGCCGCGCGAGGTTTCTCGAATCGGGGCGGTGCGCAGACAAAGGGGGCCTTTCTCGCCGCGAACCGTCGCGGAAATCGAAGCGGACCACCGGAGGGTCCCGCTGAAATTGAGTTGTGATTGACCACAGCTATCTTACCCGTGTCGCCCGAACGGCACAACCAAGCCCATCCGCGCGGTCGTCTCCTACCGCAGGTGCTTGTTGAAGAACTCCACCGTCCGCTGCCAGGCCAACTTCGCTGCCGCCTCGTCATAGCGCGGTGTCGTGTCGTTGTTGAAGCCGTGCTGCGTCCCCGGATACATGTGCATCACGTAGGGGACCTTCTTCGCCTCGAGCGCGGCCTTGTAGGCCGGCCATCCGGCGTTGATCCGCTCGTCGGTTTCCGCGTAGTGGATCAGCAGCGGCGCCTTGATCGTCGCGGCATCTTCCGCGCTCGGCTGACCGCCGTAGAACGGAACGGCCGCCCCAAGATCCGGCAGTCGCGTCGCCAGCATGTTGGCGATGCTGCCGCCCCAGCAGAAGCCGACCACGCCGATCTTGCCGGTGCACTCGGGGCGGCTCTTCAGGAACGCCGCGGCCGCGACGAAGTCTTCGCGGGTCTTGGCCTGGTCCAGTTTCGGGAACAGCAGCCGCGCCGCGTCTTCGTCGCCGGGATACCCGCCGAGCGGTGCGAGCGCGTCCGGCGCATAGGCCACGAAGTGATCGAGCGCCAGGCGGCGGGCGATATCCTCGATGTGCGGGTTGAGGCCACGGTTCTCGTGCACCACGAGCACGCCGGGCCACTTGCCCGTCGCGCCGGCCGGCCGCACGAAGTAGCCACGCATTCCGGCGTTTCCCTGAGGCGACGGGCAGGACAGGTACCGCGTCTCGAGCCGCTTGTCGTCTTTGGCCACCTGCTGGGCCTCGGCGAATCGAGGATTCAGCGCATCGAGCAGCATGGCGGCCGTCAAACCGCCGGTCGCGTATTTCGATGCCTTGTTCAGGAACCCCCGGCGATCGATCGCGCCATGCACGTACGCGTCGAACAACACCAAGACGTCGGGATCGAAATCACTCGCCTTCTTGCGCTCCATAGCCAGCCTCCTGAACGACTCGACAGCGCGGACCGCGCCGGTCATCCTTTGACGCCGAATCCCTTCTTTAGCAGAAGCTCGCGAATCCGATCGCGG
The DNA here is from genome assembly GCA_025363775.1 of Acidobacteriota bacterium. GTDB lineage: Bacteria > Acidobacteriota > Vicinamibacteria > Vicinamibacterales > Fen-181 > FEN-299. The sequence goes on from JANYLG010000138.1 coordinate 3,736, forward strand.
AGATCCCCCTGGAGTTCGATCGCGCCGTCCGACACAGTCCCTCCCGCGCCGCACGCCCGCTTCAGTTCCTGACACAGGTCCGCGAGGAACGCCGAGTTGCGCGGCAGGTCGCACACAACGCTGACGGTCTTTCCGCCGCGCCCCGCTTTCTCGACGCGCAGCTTCGCGACGACACGGACTGGCACAGGTTGGTCGGCTCCGCGCTTGCTGCACCGACAGTCTCGCACCGGCCAGCCGCAGCTGGGGCACATCCTGCCGGTGGCAGTGGAGTAGACCACGCGTGCGTGCTCGTTTGCGGCCATCGCCCGATCATGCGCGAAGTGGGACGGAGCCGCAAGTGCGCGCACGGCATCGGGTTGCGACCGGGCACCTGTTCGTTGCCGGGCGACTCGATCGTGACTTGAGCCAGGGAGAACGTGTCTGCGGTCGGAACTCCCGTCGGGCGAGAGGCCAGTCGGACCTCGCGGCTGGTGAGGTGTGTCACGGTGGCTCCTGTGGTCCGTCGGCGGGCGGGATGCAGGCGTCGGCAGAATGCCGGCGGGACGTGCACCACAGGTGGCTCTAGCGCATGTGGATGGTCGTGAGCAGTTTGCCGGCGATCCAGTTCAGCGGATGCGCGCGATCAAGGAACGGGAACGGGGCCCTTTTCCGGATTCCGAGCCGCCGCAACTCGTCCACGATCATCGCCCGCTGTCTGCCCTGACCCATGTACGGTGACCCCGCTGGCACGCCTACGTCCACCGCCGGATCTCGAGAAAGACCTTGCTGGAACGTCGCGAGGGCCTTCGGCTTCTGTCCGGCGAGCAGGTAAACGCGGCCGAGATTCAGGTAGTGCGCAGGGTGGTGCGGTTCCGCGGACAGCGCGGCCTGGCACAACTGGACGGCCGCCCTGACCTGTCCCCGCTCCTTGGCGATGCAGTACCCCAGGTAGGAGTTGACCGCCGGGATTGCTCTGAGCTCGGCTGAGCACTCGAGGGTGATCAAGCCGTGGAGGGTGTCACCCCGATCGATCACGGAGAACGCCTTCTGCAAAGTGTTGGACTGGGAACTGTCACGCATCGGTTCACCATTTTCGCTCGGTTTGGCGTCCCGGTCTCTGGCCGTTCCCTCTGGCGCCAAGGGGAGCGGTTGGTGGGCCACCGGGCGGACAGCTCACCGGACAAGTAAGCAGGATTGCAGATCCGTTATGGCCTCGATGACTTCCTGCTCGGAATCCACCGGCCCCGATCGCTTTGCAGGCCGAGCCCGCCACGGAGGTTCTCATTCGGGTGGCGGGGGTGACACACGCCAGCGAGGGTCTTCGTTGGGTTGTCACATTGCAGACTGCGTGCCAGGCGGAAGGAAGCGTCGTGCCATGCACGACATGCCAGGCACGACCTGCTTGCCAGTCCGGCCCGGGGCGTGGTAGAAAGGCGAGCCGAACTCTGAGCGGGCCGCTGACTCCCAGCGGCCTCCCTCACCTGCGGTTCCTTCGGAGACATACATGAGAAGAAGAATCCTCTGGCTCGCCTGTGCGCTCGTCATGGCGACGGCGGCGATGCTGACCGCGCCCGTGATTCGCGCCGGCAGCGAGACCATCAACTACGTCGACATCAACAAGATCAAAGCCGAAGGCATGCAGCGCTCGCAGGTGATGGAACTCTGCAGTTGGCTGTCGGATGTCTATACGCCGCGCGTGACCGGTTCGCCCGCCGCGCTGAAGGCGGCCGAGTGGGCGGTGGCGAAGATGAAGGAATGGGGCCTGTCGAACGTGGCCATCGAGCCGTGGGTCAACAGGAACGGCTTCGAGCGCGGATGGACGAACGACAAGTTCTACCTGCAGGTGACCGCGCCTGAGCGCTTTCCGGTTCCCGGTACGCCGACGGCATGGACCCCGGGCACGAACGGACTCGTGTCGGGTGAGGCGGTACTCGTTGCGGCGACGACAGAAGAGGAACTGGTTCACTACAGGGGCAAACTGAAAGGGAAGTGGGCGCTGCTCGTTGCGCCGCCCGACGTCCCCGCGTTCTGGGACGCCAGGGCCAAACGATACAAGCAGGAAGAACTGGCGGCCATGGAACTGCAGCCGACACCGGCCGCGCTGGAGTTCGGCGTCACGCCGCCCGGTCAGCGTGGCGGCGCACCCGCGGCACCGCAGGCCGCCCAGGCTCCGCGCGGCGGCGTCCCGACAGCCGCACAAGCGCCCGCCGCGCAGGGGCAGCGCGCAGGCGCCCCGACAGCCGCACAACCTCCTGCCGCGCCTGGTCAGCGCGCAGGCGTCCCGGGTGCGCCTCAGGCCGGTGGTCCGCCGCAGCAGGTCCGAGGCTTCTCGAACATTCGCAACGACTTCCTGAAGGCCGAAGGCGCTCTCGGCACGATCTCGACCAGCTCGTTCGGCCACGGCATCTACACCATCGGCGGCAATCGCACGGCCGACCCGGCTGCCACGCTCCCGGCCATCTCGATCGCTGCGGAGCAGTACGGCCGGATCGCCCGGACGCTCGCCAAGAACGTCCCCGTGTCGATCGAAGCCGATATCAAGAACACCTACTACCCGAACCCCGCGGTCTTCAACGTCGTCGGCGAACTCCCCGGCATCGACAAGGCGGATGAAGTCGTCCTGCTCGGCGCGCACATCGACACCTGGCACGCGGCCACCGGCGCGGCGGACGACGGCGTGGGCGTCGCGGCCATGATGGAAGCGCTGCGCATTCTCAAGGCCACGGGCGTCAAGCTGCGTCGCACCGTCAGGGTGGGCTTCTGGGAAGGCGAGGAGCAGGGACTGCTCGGCTCGCGCGAATACGTCGCGGCGCATTATGCGACGCGTCAGCCGCTCCCCGGTGCGCAGAATCCTCCTGGCGGCGGCCAGCGCGGGGGACCCCAGGGTCCCCTCGAGACGAAGCCCGAGTACGACAAGTTGTCCGTCTACTTCAACATCGACAATGGGACCGGCGCGCTGCGCGGTGTGTACCTCCAGGGGAACGATGCCGTCGCCCCGATCTTCCGGGAATGGATCGAACCGTTCCGCAGCCTCGGCATGACGACGCTGACGACGCGAAATACCGGCGGAACGGATCACCAGTCGTTCGACGGAGTCGGACTGCCCGGCTTCCAGTTCATCCAGGACGAGATCGAATACAACGGTGTCACGCATCACACGAACATGGATACCTACGAGCGGCTTCAGCCGAACGACGTGATCAAGATGTCCACGATCGTGGCGGGCTGGGCGTATCTGGCGGCGAATCGCGACGAGAAGCTTCCGCGCAAGCCGGTGCCCGTGCCCGGGCAGGGCGGACGCCGCGGAGGGCAGCAGTAGAACGGCTGGCGGGAAAAAAAAGGGCCCCTTTCGAGGGGCCCCAAGGAGGTGGGTCTCACAGCAATATACGGCGGTCGCCTCATTGGCGCTTACCTGCCTCGCCGAAGAACGCCCACCTGCCTCGTCGAAAAGAACAGAGTAAGCGATCGCTTTCGCCCAGTCGTAGTACGCTCAGAGGTCCTTGTGTGTCTTCCGTCGGCGCTCCGGGCGGAGGCTGATTCAGCACCAACCGTCAAATTGTTCCGGATATCGTGCTCATGTCATTCAGACCCGGTCATGCTTTATCCCGTTGGATGGTTGTTTCGGCCTGCCTGGCCGCTGCCGCGGTGCTCGCGGCCTGCGGCGGAAGCAGCGATGCCTCGGCACCGGGCGGCGGAGCTGGAGGCTCGGGCGGGGGACGCCGGGGCGCCGGCTCGGGTGCGACGGTCGCCGTCAAGACGACGACGATTCAGCGGATCGCCGTTGACCGCAAGGTGGAGCTTGCCGGCAACCTGCTTTCGCCGGATCAGGCGAAAGTCAGCGCCGAAGTCGCTGGCGTCGTCCGGCAGGTGCTGGTCGAGCTCGGCACCGACGTGCGAGTGGGGCAGCCGCTCGTCCGGATCGAGCCGAAGGAACTCGAGCTTGCGCTGGCGCGTGCCGAGAGCGCGCTGCGGCAGACGTACGCGCAGTTGGGGATGCACGCCAACGTTACGAGCGACACGCCTCCGCCCGACGACGAGCAGGTCGCGGCGGTCAGGACCGGGATCGCCAACCTCGAGGACGCAAAGGCCGCGATGGCCAGGGCTGATGCGCTGGCCGCGCGGGGCATCCTCTCGCCCGTTGACCTGCAGATGGCGCAAACCAGGCTCAAGGTGGCCGAGGCCGGATATCAGTCGGCCTTCGATACGGTTCGCAGCCTGAAGGCGCAACTCCAGGATCGCCGGGCGGCATTCGATCTGGCGCAGAAGAAACTGGCGGACACGGTGGTGAAGGCGCCGATCGCCGGTGCCGTCGTCGACCGTTATGTCCAGACCGGCGAGTTCATTCCCGAGCGAACGCTGGTCGCCACCATCGTGCAGGTCAATCCGCTCAAGCTGCGGACCGGCGTGCAGGAACGCTACGCGGGCGCCATCCAGTCCGGTCAGCGGGTGGAATTCCGCGTGGCGTCTTTTGGCGACGCGGTCTTCAAGGGGAAGGTCGCCTTCGTCAGCCCGTCGATCGACCAGGCGATGCGAACGTTCCAGGTGGAGGCGCTGGTGGACAACGACGACCGGCGGCTGAAGCCCGGGTTCTTCGCGAAGGGCGTGATCTTCACGAGCCGGGACGAGAATGTCATGGCCCTGCCCGATGCCGCCGTCTCGACGCTCGCAGGCGTGTCTTCGGTGTTCATCGTGGACAAGGGTAAGATTCGGCAGGTCAGCGTGACGCTCGGACCGCGGCAGGGCAACGTGTGGGAGGTCGTGGACGGGCTGAAGGGCGACGAGGTGCTGGCGGCCAGCAACCTGAACAACCTGGCGACCGGTGTCAACGTGAAAGTGCTGGCGCCGGGCGAGTCTGACGGGTCGGCGGGCGGCGGGCGCCGGGGCCAGGGGCGTGGGCAGCGCCGCGGTGACGGGGCCGGCGGCGGTCAGGATCAGCGGCAGCGAGGAGGCCGGCCATGACTCTCTCTGATATCAGCGTCAGGAGGCCGGTCTTCGCGGTGATGATGAGCGCCGCGCTCATCGTCATGGGCTGGTTCTCGTACCGGCAACTCGGTCTCGACCTGATGCCGAAGACCGACTACCCGACGGTCATGGTGAGTACCCATCTCTCCGGCGCGAGCGCCGAGGAGATCGAGACCACGATTACGAAGCCGGTCGAGGCGGCGGTCAACACGATCAACGGGATCGACGAGCTGCGCTGCAGCTCGGATCAGGGCTCGTCCCGCTGCACGATCACGTTCGTGCTCGAGCGCGAGATCGAGGCGGCAACGCAGGACGTCCGCGACAAGGTCGCGGCCATCGTCGGCCAGTTCCCGCGCGACACGATGCCGCCGACCGTCAGCAAGATGGATCCCGATTCGGCGCCCGTGCTGACGATCGTCGTGTCAGGCGCCCGCACACCCAAGGAAATCACCGAGATCGCCGACAAGCAGATCAAGCAGGTGCTCGAGACGGTCCAGGACGTCGGCGAGGTGACCTGGCAGGGCGACCGGCACCGCGAGATCCAGGTGCTGCTGAACGCCGACCGGTTGAACGCCTACGGGCTGACGGTGGACCAGGTGAAGACCGCGGTCAGCCGCCAGAACGTCGAGATCCCGGGCGGGACGTTCATCGCCGGCCCGGCCGAGATCTCGTTGCGCACGATGGGGCGGATGCGCGACGTGGCCGATTTCGGCAAGGTCATCGTGGCCTACAAGGACGCATCGGTCATCAAGATCGAGGACGTGGCGCGCGTGGCCGACACGGTCGAGGAAATCCGGAGCATGACCAAACTGGATGGCGAGACGGCCATCTCGCTGTCCATCCGGAAACAGTCCGGCACCAACACGGTGACCGTGGTCGATCGCGTGCTCGAGCGCCTCGCCCGGATCCAGCCGACGCTGCCGCCCGACATCAAGACCAAGCCGATCCGCGACCAGTCGCGGTTCATCCGCAAGTCGTTCGAGGAGATCCAGCGCCACCTGTTCATCGGCGGCCTGCTGGCGGCGTTCGTCGTGTTCCTGTTCATCCGGAACCTGCGCGTGACGCTGATCGCCGCGCTCGCCATCCCGACCTCCATCATCGGCACCTTCACGGTCATGAAGGCGTTGGGCTTCACGCTCAACAACATGACGATGCTCGCCCTGTCACTCGCGACCGGCATCGTCATCGACGATGCCATCGTCGTGCTGGAGAACA
>JANYLG010000042.1 GCA_025363775.1 Acidobacteriota bacterium
GGCGTTGCCTGTCGGGCTGTCGATAGATTTGACCTGCGGGATGGCCGCCTCGTCGAACGACTCGCCCCCCCCCAAGAAGTCCGTCCGCCTGAAGGGCTACACCAAGAAGGACGGCACCCGGGTCAAGAGCCATGACCCAAGGCCCCAGCGACCAAGGCTCCAGCGAAGAAGAGGGCGACCGCGACGACAGGGTCAGCCACAACCGCACAGTCGACCACCACCCGTTCGACGACGCCGGCGCGTGACAGCAAGGGCCGGTTCATCCGCATCGCGAAGGCCGCCAAGGACGTGTTCCTGCGGCGGTGCGGATGCGCCGTCCCACATGCAATGGCAGACCGTTCAAGCCGCGAAGTTGAGAGACAAGACCGAGCGTGTCGGCTGCGGCAAGTACCAGTCACGATGGACCCAGACGATGGGGGACGGGAAGAAAAGTCGTGTACCGAAGCGCCCTGGACGGTCGAGGTACCCTGTCGGCCAGGATACATAACCGGCCGAGTAGACTGGCGCGTCACGACACACCGTGGACGCGCCAGGCCGATCGACAACAGCGCCAACGGCCTCGACGATCGTGATCGCCAAGGCCGTCGTCCACATCACCGTTCGTCGACGCGAGTGAGCTACTTCTTCTTCACCCCGCCGGCCGGTTTGGCCTCACGGAACCCGGCCTTGACGGCGTCCGCTTCGGTCATGAACTTGCCTTGCTTCGTCTTGCCGAAGTACCGGTCGCCCTCGCGATGAAAGACCTTGGAGGAGGTGTTCACCCACACCATGCCGGGCGCGGGCGGAGTCTGGGCCACGATTTCGGCGGCACCGGTCTTCGCCGGCGCGGCAGCCGGGGGCGTCGTCTTCGCGGGCGCTGCGGCGGCCGGAGTTGTCGCCGGGACCGGTGCGGCGGCGCCCACCGTCACGAGCGACGCGATCTTCTTGAGGGTGGCGGCCGGCACGCCCGCCTTCGACAGGTCAGCCACGGCCGCAAACGGCCGTGCCGCAATGATCTTCTTGGCGGTCGAGGGGCCGATACCAGGCAGAGCTTCGAGTTCAACCTGGGTCGCGGTGTTCACGTTCAACAGCGGCTTCGGCGATGCAGGGGTCTGCGCGCCGACAGACAGCGCAACAGCCAGCACCACGAAGCCGGCGAGCGCCAACACGGAGGCGCGTCGAGTCAGGTTTGTCATGGGTCTCCTCTTTAGCGGTTGTGTCTTGTTGGCATCGTGCACGGTGCCACAGCCGTAACTGCAGACACATTGGATCAACTTGCGTGCCATCTGCTCTGGGCGTTGAACCTGGCGGGGTTCCGCGAACGATTGGCGATTCCGAGCCGGCACGTGGGCGGATCCTTCCGCGAACCGATGCAGGAACGCCACTGCGGGGCGTATAGCCACGGACCATCCAAACCACGCGGCCGGCGCCCACCACCTATCGCCGGCGCAACCGCAGTCGGGGAGAGCCGCAGAGCTGGTGACGGGGCCTGCTCGACCAGCCGTTACACCGCCACGACTATGGCCTGAAGGTGGCCTTCTTCTTACGCGCCCGCTGCGCGACGCGCTCGATCAGCTCGACAGCGAAAGCCGCAAACTCCACGAGGAGGCCGCCCTTGCTGCGTGGAACACTTGCTTCATCCGGTAAGATCAAGCCCATAGAAGATGTCTCGCGCCACGGAACCGGGAAGCGGGAACTCGCTCGCGGGACGCCAGGGGCATGTCAGCGCCGGGCGTGCCCGACACACCCGTAGTGGCAGTTCCCGCCGAGTCGGGTATAATCGTCGAGTTTTCCCAACTTACGCCCCGGCACAGAGTGCCGGGCCCCGACTCGCCGTACCGGGTGCGGCTGCTGGTTCGATTTCATGAAGAGAACAGAACGCCATCGACTGAAGGAAAACGAGGTTGCCTCGACGGTTGCCCGCGCGAAGGAAGCCTACGAGACCTACCGGAAGCCCATCCTGGCGGGCGTTGTCGCCCTGACGGTCATCGTGGTGCTGGCGGTCGCGCTGGCCATGTGGCGCTCGCAGACGGCCGGCCAGGCGCGGGCGATGCTCGCCGACGCGATGGCCGCCGAACGGGCCCAGGTCGCCCCGGCGCCCGCTCCGGGCACGACGGCTCCGGCGCCGCCGCCCGCGGGCAGCTATCCCACCGAGAAAGCCCGCAACGAGGCGGCCCTGCCCAAGTTCATGGCCGTGGCCAACGCGTATCCCTCGTCGGATGCCGGTATTGCCGCGCGGTACCACGCGGCGGCGATGCTGACCGCGCTTGGCCGGAACACCGAGGCGGTGAAGCGCTACCAGGAAGTGCTCGATCGCTCTGGCAGTTCCGTTTACGGGCAGATGTCGAAGCTCGGGATGGCCGACGCGCAGGTTGCCGCGGGACAGTACGACCAGGCGATCGCCGTCTACAAGGAGATGTCGGCCAACAAGGACGGTTATCTGCCGGTGGACGGTATCTTGATGCAGCTGGCGCGGGCCTACGGCGCCGCCGGCAAGCAGGCGGACGCCCGCCAGACGTTCAAACGGATCGTGGACGAGTTCCCGCAGTCGGCGTACTCGGCCGAGGCCAAGCGTGCGATGGATCAGATCTGAGCGGAGAGGCGGTCTTACGAATCTTCGCTGTAGGGCGCGGCCGGGGAATCGGCCGCGCCGTCCGCCTTCGCGAAGCGATACGTCAGGATTTTGTAGATCAGTTTCGCGCAGAGGAAGTTCGGCCCCACCATGCCCGGCAGCGGGCACAGTTCCACGACATCGCAACCGACCACGTGGCGGCTGCTCATGACTGCCCGCAGCAGCGCCACGGTCTCGTGCCACGACAAGCCCCCAGGCTCGGGGGTGCCCACGGCCGGCATGATCGCCGGGTCCAGCCCGTCGCAGTCGATCGTCAGATAGACCTGGTCGCTCAACGACTCCACGACCTTGTCGATCCACTGGGGATCCTGGCGCATGTTGTGGTCCCAGAAGATCCGTGTGCGCAACCCGGGGATCGCCTGAGACTCCTCTTTGCAGAGGCTCCGGATCGCGACCTGCGTGCACGGGGCGTGCTCGACGATGCGCCGCATCGCGCAGGCATGACTGTAGCGGCTGCCCTGGTAGGAGTCGCGCATGTCGGCGTGTGCATCGATCTGGAGCACCGACAGACCTGGCGTCCGTGCCGCCAGCGCTTCCACCACCGGCACGCTCACCGAGTGCTCGCCACCCAGCACCACCAGGAACTTCTCGTGTTTCATGATGTCGTTGACGACCCGTTTGATTTCGTCGAGGGCGATGCGGATGTCATTGCAGGGAAGTTCGATCTCGGGGAGCGTGTAGATTCCCCGGTTGTAAGCTTCGCTCTGCGTCTCTTCGTCCCACAACTCCACCTGCCCGGAGGCGAGCAGGATCTCGCGCGGCCCGTTCCGGGTGCCCGTCACGTAACTGGTGGTCATCTCGAACGGCACCGGGAGCACGACGGCTCGCGAATTCTCGAAGCTCCGCGAGTGTTCGAACCCGCCGAACTCGAGCGGCGAGTGGTGGTCGTAGTCGGCTCGGAAGTCCATGTCGCTCCTCGAAGAACGTGTCGGTGACCGAACATTGTAGCCGCACTTGCCGCCCCATGCAGCGGAAACCAGTAGCTCGTCGAGGAATCTCGCCCGGGCCGGGGCGGTCAGAACGACGGGCCGAGCCGAAGGTAGATGGCCGTGCCACGACGCCCGCCCGCCGCGCCGTCACGCGTCCACGCAACGCCTGCGCTCACCGTCAACGGGAGACCGTAGCCGGCGACCAGGTCGAGCGACCCTTCCACGCCCACCGACGTCTTGACGGCGGCCATCGAGAACCCTGAGTCCCAGGCGTGGCCGAGGTCCACGAAGACGGCGCCGTGCACCGTCCGCAGGAAGAAGGGAATGGTGCCCCAGCCCCGCTCGATGCGCCAGCCGGGCTGTCGCCACTCGACAGTCGCCACGGCCACGTGGGTTCCGGCGAACAGCTGGTCGTCGAACCCTCGGAGCATCCGGAACGCGTTGCTGCCGAAGTTGACGAGCGATCCGGCTGACGACGAGCCTCCCAGGTAGAACTCGCGTCGGACCCGCGTGTCTCCCGTCGAGACGCCGTAGCCTGCCCGCGCGGCGAGCACCGCGTGCCCCGAGCCCGGACGCAGGAACGCGCGGATCTCGCCCGTGAAGGCATCGGCATCTCCGTCGGCGCCGAACCCGGTCCGCACCTGTTCGGAGGTGACCGACGCAGACACGCCATCCTCGACACTGATCGACCTGCCGTAAGTCTTCGCGGTGTTGACCGCCCATGCGGTCCGGAGCGCGTTCCGGGCCTTGAACCCCGAATCACCTGTCGCGGTCAGCGTGTCCCGCTGGACGTTGAACGCCGCCTGCCACATCTGCGCATGGCGCACGCGCCGGACCTGGAAGGCCACCCCGGCAGCTGCGCTCCTCTCGCGAAGTTCCGCGTCCGGCAGCGTCCTTCCGCCGGCGGTTGCGAGGCCCAGGAAGGAGGTCCTGTCGGAGGCGGCAGCGAAGAAAGCCGGCCGCCAGCGGTCGTAGACGTAATCAGCCGTCCAGTCCGGCCGCCCGCCATGACCGCCGCCAATCGCGGTGGTGCCCCCAAGACGCCACAGAACCGACACCCCGAACGCGTGCCGCGACAGGACATCCACGCCGTCGACGGCGAACCCCAGGCGGAGGCGGCCATCGGCGCTGTCGGCGAGGGGTGTCCACGCGCGGGGCAGCAAGGTCCTCAGCGGTGAGTAGGCCGAAGACACCGCCGGTGTTCCGGTTGTGTCGAGAGACGCAGCGCTGCCGTCGGAGGCAGGGTTCCCCGCGACGGCGGCCCCTGGCGTCAGGATCGCGCCGCCGGCCCTCGTCCAGGCGCCAGGCTCGATGGCGACCTCGAACAGGTCGTAGCCGGTGGCATCGGACCCTACGTAGACAAGGCGTCGTCCGTCAGGTGACACCTCGGGATACGTCGCCCCGCCCGCAACCTGCGTCACGCGGCGAAGCCCGTCGCCAGTTCGCGACACGGCGAACACCTGGAACGACTGGCCGCCTCGATCGGAGGCAAACAGGAGTGTGTCCCCGTCGGGCATCCATGCGGGCGTGAGGTTCCGCGTGGATGACGAGGACGCCACGACCTGCTCGCTCCCGTCCCCCACATCGAACACCACGATCTCCGACGGTCCCTCCAGCCTTCGGCGTTCTACCGCCAGGCGGCGGCCATCCGGAGACCACCGCGGCGACCCGTAGCTGGCGCGCTCATCCGGGCGAACGGCCACCTCAGCCGGTGACAGGGACGAGGTTTCGCCATGCTCGATCAGAGAGAAGAACGCCAGGGCGAGCCGGCCGTCTTCGGCCACCCGAAGGCACGCGAGCTTCCGCCCGTCAGGGGAGACGTCTGGCTCGAGCAGCCTGGCGTCACGCGTCAGTCGCCTCGAGCGGCCAGTCCGAAGATCGGCGACATAGAGGTCGCTCCGCCAGGCCACGTTGTCCTGCAGTTCGACCTGATCAAAATAGACGAGTCCGCGGCGAACGCTGAGATGAGTCCCTCCAAACCGGCTGGCAATGGACCTGGGCGTGCCGCCGTCGAGGGCGGTCAGCATCAGGGATGGAAACCGATCGGCGTCGCGCAGGGCATACAGGACCTGTCGGCCGGACGCGTCGAACCTCGGGGAGGTGACAAGAAAACCATGCCTGGTCAACCGGCGCGGCGCCGGAGACGACTGCTCGACCACCGGTGGTCCTTTGCGCAGGTCGCGTTGGAAGTCTGTCCACAGGCTTCCGAGGCTCTGGCCAAAGACCCGCTTGAATGCAGGCGAGGAGAGATAGAGGAACCGGCCGGCCGTGACATTCGCCAGCCGCCCGACCGCGTCCTCGCCGAACCGGTTCGCGAGGTAGTCGTAGAACCAGGCACCGTCAAGATACGGGGCGTAGCCGTCCGGCCAGTCCACGAGGCCGCCGTTCACGCGGTCGATCGGTTCGGACTGTCCCACCCGCGCACGCCTGCGCACGATGGCCTCGCTGTCGCCACCGTTCAAGCGGCCAAACCCGGTGGTGCGGCTCTCCCAGAACGTCGCGAACCCTTCGACCTGCCACTGCGGGAGAAACAGGTTCGGAAAGGCGACGGGGGAGCGACCGAGGATCTTCCGCGCGACCGCCGCCCAGCCCACCGACCGATCCAGTTGCAGGATGTGGACCCACTCGTGGATGAAGACCAGCCGCAGCCAGTCGTCGGTGTTCCCGGTCAACTCCGAGGCCGAAGGCCAGACGCCCGAGATCCTCACGGTGCAGTACGGGATCGGCGTCGCCAGCCCGTTGGCGTCATCATCCTGGTTGGCCAGGACGACGTGGGTGACGGGGGGCGCCTCGAGGCGGATTCGACCCGGAAGGGTGGAGTGAGCCGATTCGGCGATTCGCGCGAGCCGCTGCGCCAGCCCCTCTTCGCCCTGGTGGTGGTAGATTCGAAAGTGCGGCGTCGCAAGTACCCTGAACCTGAGATGCGGCTGATACTGCGAGGCCGCCTCCAGTGGCGCCGCGACGGCGAGAACCAGCGCGAGTGCGACGAGAGCTGACTCGAGGATCGCGTGCCTCACCGCCCCGCTCCTTCCCGGTAGACCTCCCGAAGGAACGTGAAATCGGCGGATGGCGCAAGGCGTATGCCGCGGAGCGCCGGCTGCGCGATCGCGACGTTCACCTTGTCCCACAAGCTGACGTACGGCACGGCTCGGGCCACGATCGCCTGCACGCGCCCATAGAGACGCTGCCGAACCGCATCGTCAGCCGTCAAGGTCGCCTCGTCGATCAGGCGATCGACCTCGGCATCCTGGAAGTAGCCGCGGTTGAAGCCGGTGGGCGGCACCTGTTTGGAGTGGAACACGCGCCGCAGCATGTCGGGGTCGGAGACGCCGACCCACTGCAGCGTGAACATCTGGAAGTTTCCCTTCAGCACGTCGGCATAGAGTGTCGCGAACTCGTAGGTGCGAACGTCCAATTCGATCCCGACCTTGCGAAGGTCCTGCTGGATCACGGCGGATTGCAGCCGGTTGAACTCCGACGACGACACCTTCAGGGAGAGTCTCAGTCGGATGCCGTCCGCAGGACCCGCCCGGTAACCCGCCTCGTCCAGCAGTTTGCGCGCGCGGGCCGGATCGTGGGTGAAGGCGAACACGTCCGGATTGAACGCCCACGACGCGGGAGGCAGGACGCCGACGGCAGGGATGGCCAGTCCGCGCCTCAGGTAGGTGATGATCGCGCCCCGGTCGATGGCAAAGGCGATGGCCTGACGGACTTTCTCGTTGGCGAGCACCGGATCGCGAAGATTGAAGCCGAGGTAGGCGTAGTCGGTGCCGTCAGCCTTGACGATCTGCAGGCGCCCTTCCGACTGCAACTGATGCACGATATCGGGCGCCAGGTCGTTCACGACCAGGTCTACCGAGCCTCTGCGCAACTCCAGCCCGCGCATCACATCGTCGGGAATCACGCGGAGGACGATCCCCGCGTTCCGGGGGGCGCCGCGGTAGTAGCGCGGAAACGGGTCGAGCACCACGCGGTCGTCGGCCGCCGCGCTCACAAACCGATACGGCCCGGTGCCCACCGGAGGGGTCTTGCCGTTCCAGCCCGCAGGGACGATGCTCATCACCAGGTTGACCGGGAACGAGCCGAACGGCTCCTTCAGCCGGAATTCCACCGTGTAGCGTGCACGCGCGGTCACCGACTGGACCATGCGGTAAGCGCCCTTGCGGGGCGACAGGAACCCCGGATCGAGCAGCGTCGAAAACGTGTACACGACGTCGTCCGACGTCAGCTCGTGGCCGTCGTGAAACGGCACGCCCCTGCGAAGGTGAACGAGGTACGTCCGGTTGTCGGGCATCTCCCAGCCTTCGGCCAGGCCGGGCACCACGCGGAGTTGGTGGTCGATCGACAGGAGCGGATCGAAGATGAGCTGGTGAATGCGCTGGGAGACCTCGTCGGTGCCCACCCGGGGATCCAGGTTGTTGGGCGAGCTGACCAGCGCGACGGTGATGACCCCCGGCGAGCTGGGCTCCGGTTTCGCGCACCCGACGGCGAGCGAGAGGAGCGCGAAGGCGACCGCGGCGAACCTCATGGTTCCTGCGCTTCTCGCTTCATGTCGGCCAGCAACGCGATCGCCTCGATCGGCGTCATCTTGTTCGGGTCGAGCGAGAGCAGGCGTTCGACCAGGCGTTCGCCGTTCGACGGAAGCGACTGGAAGAGGCCGAGTTGTTGCTGCGGCTCGGTCGCGGTGTGGCTGAGCGACGGCCGCCCGCCGCGCGTCAGTTCGTCGTGCTCGAGCGCGGCGAGAATCTCTCTCGCCCGATCGACCACGGCCGGTGGAAGGCCGGCGAGGCGGGCCACCTGGATGCCGTAGCTGCGATCGGATCGGCCCGCCACCACCTTGCGGAGGAAGATGATGTCGTCGTGCCATTCGCGCGCATCGACGTGGTAGTTCACGACACCGGAGATGCCATCGGCGAGGTCGGTCAGCTCGTGATAGTGCGTGGCGAAGATGGTCTTCGGGCGGGAGCGGGGGTTGGTGGCGAGGTATTCGGCCACCGCCCAGGCAATGCTCAACCCGTCGAATGTCGCCGTTCCCCGGCCGATCTCGTCGAGGATGACCAGGCTGCGTGACGTCGCGGAGTGCAGGATGTTCGCAGTTTCCTGCATCTCGACCATGAACGTGGACTGCCCCCTGGCGATGTTGTCCGAGGCGCCGACGCGCGTGAAGATGCGATCCACCAGCGCGAGCTTGGCCTGGCGCGCCGGCACGAACGAGCCGGCCTGGGCCATGAGGCAGACGATCGCCACCTGCCGCAGGTACGTAGACTTGCCGCCCATGTTCGGGCCCGTCAGGATCACCAGCTGGTGCGTCGCGCCGTTGAGGACGGTATCGTTCGGGACGAACGCCTCGGTGGAGCGCCGCTCGACCACCGGGTGGCGGCCCTCGAGAATCTGGATCTCATCGCCCTCGTGCACGTGAGGCTTCGTGTAGTTGTTGATCGTGGCCGTCTCGGCCAGCGCGGCCAAGGCATCGAGCGCGGCGATGGCCCGCGCGGAATCCTGGATCCGCGGGGCGTCGGTCGCGACGTCGGCCCGGAGCTTCTCGAAGATCTCCACCTCGCGATCGAGAATGCGCTCGTCCGCGCCGACCACCTTCTCCTCGTATTCCTTGAGCGCTGGCGTGATGTAGCGCTCGCCGCCCGCGATCGTCTGTTTTCGCTGGTAGTCGGCGGGCACCGCGCGCAGGTTCGACTTCGACACCTCGATGTAGTAGCCAAAGACGCGGTTGTAACGGATCTTCAGCGTGGCGATGCCGGTTCTCGCGCGTTCCTGTTCCTCCATCTGCGCGATGACCTGCTTGCCTGACCGGCTGATGGTGCGCAACTCGTCAAGGGACGCGTCGAATCCGTCGCGCACGAAGCCACCGTCCCGGGCGAGAGCGGGCGGGTCGTCGATGACCGCCGCCTCGATGGCCGCCCGCACCTCGGGGACGTCGTCGAGTTCCGCGGCGAGGCTACGGATCAACGGGGCCTGCATCTCCTCGTGAATCATCCGGACCCGCGGTACCGCGCCGAGCGACTGTTTGAGGGCGACGAGATCCCGTGGCCCGGCTGACCCGAGCGCGGTTCGGGCCACCAGGCGCTCGAGATCCTGGACGGATTTGAGCGTGTCCCGGAACTTCCCGCGCTCGGTCGTCTTGAAGGCGAAGTCTTCGACCGCATCGAGGCGATCGCGGACGCGTTCGAGCGACAGAAGCGGCCGCAGCAGCCACTGGCGGAGCAGCCGTCCGCCCATCGCGGTGACCGTGCGGTCGATCTCGTCGAGCAGCGAGCCGGCGCGGCCGCCGGTGACAGACTCAACGACCTCGAGATGCCGCAGCGTGACCGGATCGACGACGAGAGTTTCGGAGGCCTGTCGGAAACTGGCGGCCCGGACGTGCGCGAGGTCCACCTTTTGTGTGTCCCGCAGGTGCCGGACGAGCGCTCCGGCGGCCTGGACGGCCAGCGGATGCCCTTCGAGGCCGAAGCCGTCAAGACTCTTCGTCCGAAACTGCTCGACCAGGCACGCCCGTGCCGCTTCGGGCTCGAAGCTCCACCCGTCCGCGCTTGTCGTCGGGATGCCGAGGGCGGCAATCGCCGGCAGTCTGTCGGCCATCGTGAAATCGACGGGCGTGAGCAGCTCGCGCGGACGCAGTACGGCCATCTCGTCGGCAAGCGCCTGCAGGCCGGTCTTGCCCGCATATTCTGCCGAGAGGAACTCGCCGGTGGACAAATCGATAAGGGCAACGCCCACAGCTTCGAGCGAGGTCTCCTGCCCGTCGGGTCCCTGGCGCCGAACGGGCGCCATCGCGGGCGCGAGGGCCATCAGGAATGCCGGTTCCCTGGCGTCGAGATACGCTGCGTCGGTCAGGGTTCCCGGCGACACCACGCGAACGACCTCGCGGCGAACAAGTCCCTTCGCCTTCTTCGGGTCCTCGACCTGTTCGCAGATGGCCACGCGGAAGCCCTTCTTTACGAGACGGGCCAGGTAGCCGTCCACGGCGTGGTACGGCACGCCGCACATCGGGATGCTGCCTCCACTGGCATCCTTGCTCCTCGACGTCAGCGTGAGTTCGAGAGCCCGCGCCGCTACAAGGGCATCTTCGTAGAACATCTCATAGAAGTCGCCCATGCGGAAGAACACGATCGCGTCACGGTACTGGCGCTTCGCATCGAAATATTGCCGCATGACCGGGGTAGCCTGGTTTGCGGCGACGGCGGACGAGGAGTATTCAGGAGATGGTGCCATGAACGTCAGGTTCCAGACAGTCTACAATAGGGCGTTGCTTTGATGCTGATTCTCGCGATCGATACCACCACGCGCGCCGGTAGCCTGGCGCTTACCCGGGACGGGAAACTCCTCGAGGTCCTGGTCGGCGACGGGGAGCGCACCCACGCGACGCGCCTGCCAGGGGACATCCTCGACTGCCTGTTTCGACATGCCCTCACGCTCGGCGATGTCGATGTGTATGGCGTGGCGGTGGGCCCGGGTTCCTTCACGGGGCTGCGGATCGGCATTGCCACGGTCCAGGGTCTGGCGTTCGCCCACAACCGGCTGATCGTTGGAGTTTCCGCGCTCGACGCCCTCGTGGAAGCGGCCGGGGAGACTCCGCTCCATGATGGCGGTACCGGGGAGCTTCGGGCTGCCTGGATGGATGCGCAACGCGGCGAAGTGTACGCCCGGCTGTATCGAAGGGAGGATACGGCGTGGATGCCAGTGGCCGCCCCGACCGTCTGTAGGCCGGAGGAGGTGCTGGACTCGTGGCGACCTCACGTTGAAGGGAAGAGCGTCGTCTTTGTGGGAGACGGCGCGCTCACGTATGCCTCGGAGCTGAACCAGGCCCTGGGAGCCGGTGTGGGCATCGTCCGACCGGTGCCCCCGCTTGCGCCGGCCATCGCCGCGATCGCTTTGCGCGGCGCCCTGGCCGGCCTGGCCGTTTCCCCTGCCGGGGTGCAGCCGCTCTACGTTCGTCGGCCGGATGCGGAGCTGACGCGTGAACGGCGTGCCGGTCGGACCCCATAACCCGGTCGAGCCGGAACAGAATGGACTCGGCCGGGCTCGTTAGAATTCCCCGGCTCTGCCGGGAGATTTTTACCATGGACGAAGACTGGCGCCTCCCGACGCGAGAACCCATGGGCGTCCACGAGAGCCTGCCACCCGGGTGGTCGGTCGATACGATGGAGGAACGGGACCTCGACGATGTCCTGGCGATCGAAGTGGCGTCGTTCACCAGCCCCTGGACCCGGCAGATGTTCCAGGCGGAGCTGCAGAACGTAGGGGTTTCGTATGGCTACGTCCTGCGGACGCCTGGCTGGTCGGTGGTGGCG
This sequence comes from Acidobacteriota bacterium, assembly GCA_025363775.1. Classification (GTDB taxonomy): domain Bacteria; phylum Acidobacteriota; class Vicinamibacteria; order Vicinamibacterales; family Fen-181; genus FEN-299. The sequence continues at coordinate 11,847 of JANYLG010000042.1, forward strand.
TTCTGCACGATCTGGGTTGTTCTCGACGAGATTCACATCAACAACGTCGCCGTTCGATGCGAATGCCGGGGCGGCGGGGTCGGACGGGTGCTGCTGGAGTTCGTGCTTCGGCTTGGCGCCGGGCTGGGGGCCCGCCGAGCAACCCTCGAGGTGCGGCGGTCCAACCTTGCCGCCCTCAAGTTGTACGAGCGGCTGGGGTTCGCGATCGCCGGCGCCCGGAAGAACTACTATGCCAACCCGGTCGAGGATGCCCTCATCCTCTGGAAAGAGAGCCTGCAGGGCCCTCCCGGCAGCGAAGGGGCAGGGGCAGCTTGAAACCCTGGGTACGATATGGTAGCGTGCCTGTAGACTACCTGGGGAGCCTGCCCGGGCGATGGAGATTTGTCGTGCAATTTCAAGACACCATGACACGCGGGTGCAGCCGCGCGCTTCTCTTTTTACCCATTCAAGGAGGCGGAGAATGGCAGACTCAGAGGATTTGAAGCCCCTGCTGCTCGAAACGAACGAACAGTTTCGCCAACTCGCCAGCAAGCACCACGAACTTGAAGAGCGCCTGCACGAGCTCACCATGAAGCATTACCTGTCGGGGCCCGAACAAGTCGAAGAGATTACGCTGAAGAAGCGGAAGCTGCAGCTGAAGGACAAGATGGAGGCGATCGTCCGGCTCTACCGGCAGACCTCCGTGCCTCCGGCCGCCGCCCCCAGCCCCCAGCGAGGCTAGGGAGTGGCCAGAGAACGAGATTCGCCAACGCGTCGAGAGCCGGCTCGGTTGCCGGCTCTCGACGTCTTGGGCCGTTTTCGCCCCCGCTCACGGCTGTCGCCCATGAAGATCGACTCCGCTGGTGTTCCGTTTATCGTGTCGGCCCTCGTCCCGGCCGTGGTCCTGTCCGCGCTACAACTGTTCGTCTGGACGGTGCCGTTTCTCGCCCTGACCGGTGCGCTGGTGTTCTTCTTCCGGGATCCCGATCGCCAGACGTCGTCACGCGCCCAGGACGTGATATCGCCGGCGGACGGGCGCGTCATGGTTGCTGGCGCCCCCCCGCCGAACGCCGCGCCGGACGGGGAGTGGGTGCAACTCAGCATCTTCCTCTCGCCGCTCGACGTGCACGTCAACCGGATTCCCGTGACGGGCAGGGTGGCCAGGGTGGATTACCGGCGGGGAGGCTATCGTGCGGCCTACCGGCCGGAGGCGACGACCGAGAACGAGCGCAACGAAATCTGGATCGACGCCGAACGCTGGGTCGTGGTTCTCCGTCAAATCACCGGTGTCCTCGTGCGACGGGTCGTCTGCCGTGTTCGGCCGGGCGATCAGGTGCGGGCCGGCGGCCGGTTCGGCGTGATGAAATTCGGATCGCGCATCGATCTTTTCCTGCCGGCGGGGTCACGCCTGTTCGTCGGCGTGGGCGACAGGGTCAGGGCAGGCGAGACGATCCTCGCCGAGTTGAATTGAGGCTTCATGCAATTTGAACCTGGCCCCGAGCGCCGGCCGCTGCTCAACCCGCTGAAGCGGCGCACCGACATGCAGCGCCGCCGGTTCCGGCGGGGCGTTTACCTTCTTCCGAGCCTGTTCACGCTGGGTAACTTGTTCTGCGGCTATGCCTGCGTCGTCTACGCGATGCGCGGCGAGCTGGAAACCGCCGCCACGTTTGTCGGCTTTGCGATCGTGCTCGACATGCTGGACGGCCGGATCGCCCGGCTGACAGGGACAACGAGCGCGTTTGGTCGCGAGTTCGACTCGCTGGCCGACGTGGTCTCTTTCGGTATGGCGCCTGCGCTGCTCGTGTTCCGGTGGGGCCTGGACCCGCTGGGACGACTCGGCTGGGCCGCGGGCTTCGTCTTCGTGACGGCGGGCGCGATTCGCCTCGCGCGGTTCAACATCCAGGCCAGCACCGACAAGCGGTATTTCGTCGGCATGCCGATTCCGGCTGCCGCCGCGGTACCGGCTTCCACGGTCTTCATGTATCCCTACGGTCTGCACGACTATCCCAGCGCCCTGCCGGCGCTGGCCTTGATGCTGGTGCCCGCCCTGCTGATGGTCAGCACGATCCGGTTCCGCAGCTTCAAGACCATCGACCTGCAGGCGCGCCGGTCGTACACGATCCTGCTCGCCGTGGCGATCGGCTTTCTCGCGATCGCGACCCAACCGCGGTGGACGCTGGTTGTCCTGGCCTACACGTACTTGTTGTCCCCGTTCGTCGGGATGGCGATCACCAGATTCCGCCGGCGTGGCGGGAAGGTCGAAGCCCCGCACCAGACGAGCGAGGGTCGGTACTGACGCAGAGGAGTCGGCAGCTTCGCAGAAGGGTCGGCGCTGACGCAGAGGAGTCGGCAGCTTCGCAGAAGGGTCGGCGCTGACGCAGGCGTGGATCTTGGGCGGGGCCGGGTGTTCGGCGCGCGCGGGGCTGGACACGCTCGTGGATGCGAAGGGACAGCCGACGACTTGGGCTTGTCACACCGCAGCGTGCGCGAGTCCCCGCGCATGCGAAGGCGGAAGCGGGATGTGCAGGGGCGGGCGATCCGGGAGGTGCGCGCAAACGGCGTGACGGCGACGGGGTTCACCTACGAGGCGCAGTCGGGCCGGCTGCACACGGTGACGGATCCGAAGGCCCAGGTGCGCGGTTGATTAGACCAACCGCTTCCGACTCTTCATCGTCAGCCCCGACCCTTCTGCATCAGCTCCGACTCTTCATCGTCAGTTCCGACCCTTCTGCGTCAGTTCCGACTCGTCTGCGTCAGTTCCGACCCTTCTGCGTCAGTTCCGACTCGTCATCGTCAGCCCCGACCCTTCAACGTCAGTTCCGACTCGTCATCGTCGCGACAGGAAGCGTGAGCGTCACGCACGTGCCCCGGCCGTGTTCGCTCGCGACGGCAATCGTTCCGCCATTCAGCTCGACGTTTCGCCGCGCGATCGAAAGGCCAAGGCCGGTCCCGACGGCCTTGGTGGAGAAATACGGCTCGAACAGCCGTCGAAGGGCCTCCTCGTCCATTCCAACACCCGTATCCGTCAGCGTCAGTTCCACCGAGGTGCCCTCGATCTGCCGGGCGGCTATCGTCACCCTGCCCCCGCCGGGCATTGCGTGCAGTGCGTTGTCGATGATGTTGGTCAGGGCGCGGCCGATCAGGGTGCGGTCGATGAGCAGCTTTGGGATCCTGGCGTCGATCTCCCGCGCGAACAGCCATCGGTCGCTGGCCCCGGTCTCGTAGGGTCGGACCACCTCGTCCACCAGTTCGGGAAGATCCGCGGGCGCGAGCCGCGCACTCGGTGACGAAGCGAAGCTGGAGAACTCGGATGCAATCTGCCGAAGCAGGCGGACCTGCGAAAGGATCGAATCAACGCATCCTTCGAGAACCGGTCCGAGCGGCTTGCCGCGGTCGGCGTGGACACGCCGGAGATGCTCGGCGGACAGCTGGATGGGTGTGAGCGGATTCTTGATGTCGTGTGCGACCTGTCGCGCCATCTCGGCCCATGCCTCGAGACGGTGCGTGCGCTCGAGCTCCCCCCGCTGACGGAGGAGTTCGGCCGACATCAGGTTGAACGCTTCGACCAGCCGCCGCAGTTCGTCTGACGAGGTCGCGGCCACCCGGGCGTCGAAATCGCCCCGGGCGATCCGTCGGGTCGCGCGTGTGAGGCGGTTGACCGGATCGGCAATGCGCTCGGCCATCGGATAGCCAACCGCCGCGCCGATCAGGATGAACAACATGGCCGCGAGCACGATACGGCGGTTCAAGTCGTCGATCTCGCGCTCGATCTCCTGTTGCCGGAGGGTCAACGGTACCGTGAGGATGGCATCCCGGTCCGCGGCCCTGAGCGGGGCGGCGGCCACCATGTATCGGAACCCGGCCGCCTGTTCCTCGGCGATCACGAGCGGCATCCGGTCGAGCACGATCGCTCGATACACGTCAGCGGGGGTGCGGGCGGGGAGGAGTCCCGAGGCGAACAGGTCGCGCTCGCTCGTGGCCTGCAGCCGCGCGCCGCTGAAGATGTTGACGTCCTGGCCGACCACCCGGCTCAGCCCGACCATCGCGTCGTCGCTGAGCGTCGCCCGGGGTTGGACCCGGTAGTCCTCGATGATCTGGCGAGCGATCACCGTCGTCTTGTGGGCGGCGGATTCGACGTCGTGGCGGAGGCGATCGGCGATGTAGACCCTGGTCACGAGGGCCAGCGTGACGACCGGAATCACCGAGGCCGCGACGAACGCCAGGAACAGCTTGCGGTAGAAACTCTCGCGGATCTCGCGGAGAAACGCGCGGCCCGAGCGGATCCGCCGTGCGCCAATCGCTCGGAAGAGCGCGGCGCCCGACAGGATGCCGACATAGGCGAGCGCCACGAGCACGGTCAGTTCGGCCAGGTTGATGAAGTGGCCGATCGGCGGGATCCGCGGGTAGCCCAGCGCGTAGAACCCGGAGCGGTCGTTCTCGATATACACATCGTAGTCCACGCCGCCAAGGCTCAACCGTGTCCAGAACGGCCGGCGCGAGCCATAGATTCTCCCGAACAGGCCGTCGTCGATTGGCCAGGCGCTGTTGCCCGACACGTAGAGCGGTGTCCGGCTCCACCCGTAGACGACGAACTCGATGTCCCGACCGCGCACCTCCTCGCGGCGACTCGCCGATTGCCCGCGCAGCAGTTCCAGGTACGGGTTCTGGGACGAGATGAAGGACATCGTGCTGTTGTCGAGGATCACGTGAATCACGATCGTCCCGAGGACGCTGCCGTCTCGGCCGCAGACATTGCGTCCGGCGTGCAGCAACTGCCGTTCGTGCGAGCCGAACGGGCTGATCTGGCCGAACGTTCGCCAGGAACAGCTGTCCTCGCGCCAGAGCTGGGCGGTCGTTTCCTCCGGCAGATTGAGGGCGAACCGGCTGACGAGCATCTGGGCGCTGTTGTACAACTCGACGGCCGACGAGACCCGATAGCGCTCGAGCGCCGTTCCCTGCCACATAAGGAAGGCGCTGTCGGTCCGGACGTTCGTGCCCGGCGCGGGCGCCGGCACTGACAGGTACGCCTGGAGCACCGCCTCACGCCCATCGATTTCCGCCTGTGCGGCACGCAGGCGTATCTGGAGGCTCACGCGCTGGTCGAGCACTTCCGGGCCGTAGTCCGTTTCGACGATACGCCGCCGGGTCCCCTCTTCGAAGAACACCAGCGACGGATACATGACGGCCGCGGGCGCGAGCAGGGCGAAGAATGCGACCAACAGCCGATACCCCTGCGAGGCATGACGCAGGCGGATCAGGCCACGCGGGCCGAAGAGCGCGGCGGCCGCGATGGCGCCGACGATCAACAGCGCCTCGATGCGCGGGAGGTCACTGAGCAGTCCGCTCCACGCCCATGCCCACACCGTGGCGATCGGCAGTCCCCAGGACAGCAGCAACAACAGCGCGACGCGGAGATCGCCCTGCCGGGACCGCCAGCGCGCAAAGAGCAGCCGCCACGCGAGCACGAGCGCCCACACGAGCGCCGCGTGGAAGCAGACAAGGCCGAGCGCCATCGTCATCCGGTCCGTTTGCCACGGGTGTGGCGAGAACAGGAGGATATCGACGGTCGATCGTCGGAACGTCTCGGCCAGGAACCGCTCGTAGCCGATGACGATCAGCGCGAGGGCGGCCCCGCCTGCGGCCTGCGACAGGAGAAACGCCCATGACGGTCTACGGCCGTTCAACACGGCCTGCCGGTGGCCGCGATAGAGCTGGCGGCGTCGCTCGATCGCCCCGGCAACCAACGCCACCACCGCGAGGGCGGCCAAGGCCGTCAGGAGGAAATCGGCCGGATGCCGCATGACGATGCCCAGACGCGGCCAGTGATACACGTCGGGAGACAGCATGGGCGTTCGGCCCACCGGCAGGGCAAGTCCCAGGAGCAACCGTGCGAGGACGACGAGGCCGACGGCCACGGCGGTGGCGGTCAGGTAGGCACGCCGGGCGCGCGCCAGGGCCCGCCGGTCGAGGACCGGGCCGACCAGCAGGAGCGTCGTCAACGCCAGCACGACGACTACGAGGCTGAGCACGACCTGGCGGTGCTCCTGACGCGCCCGGGCCAGCGACGCCGGATCCACGCTCCCCTCCAAGAGGGGCTCGCCGGACGGCGACCAGATCACGAAGCTGAAAGGGCGGACGTGCTCGCCCGCGCCCTCGTATCGGGTCCGGAGCGAAACGGGAGCCAGGGACGTCTCGATGCTGAACCTCTCGGATGAGGCGTTGCCGACGGTGGCCTGTTCGGAGAACACGCGCTCGGCCGCAACCACACCAAGCCGGGTCGGTGTTCGACCGCCTCCGGCATTGAGCGGTTGCAGTTTTACGAGCCGGAAACCGAGCGGACCCGGCGCGACGAACAGCGCGGCTGGGCCGGAAATCCGGTCGAATCCCTGCGCAACACCGCCGCGCTGTCCCCCGGTCAGCTCCGACGGCCGTCCCGCCCAGGCCAGGGGAGTGCCGTCAGCGGCGTACACGGTGATGGCCAACGGTTCCGAGACGTCGGTGCCGATCAACTGCGCTGCGCGCTGGAACAAGGGGCGAAGGTCGCGTTCTTCGGGGGGCTGGCGCAGGATCGGCTCGGCGGTGGCGGCGGCGGCCTGGGCCACGCGGCCGAGCGACGAGGACATCCGTTCGAATTCGGACCGCACTTCCTGCTCGACCCTCGCGTAGGCGGCTTGGGCATCCGCGCCAAGCCGGGCCCGCTCCGCGACCCAGCCGCCCGCGGCCACGAGGGCAGCGCACGTGAGGCCGAGGGAGGTGATCAGGAGAGCGCGCCGCCGCCGCAGGTCGAGACGCATGTGATGAGGTCAGCATACGTCAGGAGGGAGGCGGAGAAAAGGGGTGGCTTCAGTGGTATAGTGTGCGGGCGGTTAGCGCGCAGCCGGCCCGCGCGCCCGCTGCGTTTACGGGGCCGCACTCCCGCACATGACCCATCCCGGGAAGGCTCGGATTGCACTCAAGCGTGGCTCGCTGATAGCGGCCGCCAATTGGCAGGTCGTGGCCATCCAGTCTGTCGCCGACACCACTTTCAAGCTCCTCCTTGCCGTGCCCGTTGTCGGCGGAGCGGTCCTCGTGACCACGCTGCTGGGCCGGGACTCGAGTGACGTGCTGGCGGGCGACTTCCGGGAGATCCTGATTGGCGTCGCCGCCACGCTGGCCGCACGGCCGCTGGCGCTGGCGTCTTACGTGTTCGGCCTCGTTCTGGTGCTTGCCGGCGGCGCGGTGCTGATGTTCCTGGTGAAAGGGGGCATTGTCGCGGTCCTCGTCCTTGCGGATCGTGTGGGCGGCCCGGTGGAACGTCCACCGCTGCGCATGGCGGGCGTCCGCCGGGCGATCCAGTTCTCGATCGAGACCTTCACGGGCGGTGCGGCGCGGCTCTTCCGCCGGTACCTCTCCCTTGGCATTATCCTGACTGTCGTGTATGCCATCGTGGCGGGCCTGTCTCTGCTCCTGGCGTATGGGTTGTACCGGCTCGGTGGCGACCGGCCTCTCCTGTTGGGCTCGGTGGCGGCGCTCGCGATCAGCCTGTTCGTGGTCCTGGTGACCATCGTGAACGTCTTCTACCTGCTCGCGCAGATCGTGGTGGCCGTGCACGACGGCAAGGTCGGAGCCGCGATTCGCGACGTGAGCCGGTTCGTGCGAGGGGAGTTCTGGAAACTCTCTCGCGTATTTGGAGTGACCGTACTCCTGCTGGTGCTGGGTACGATTCTATCGGTCGCGGCCACGTGGGGCTTCTATCTCATCGCATACGTACCGCTGGCGGGTCTCATCGTGCTGCCCCTGCAACTGGGGGCCTGGTTGCTGCGTAACCTCCTGTTCCAATACCTTGGGCTGACCGTGCTGTCCGCGTACCTGTCCCTCTACCGATCGTTCGTCGGGGACGTGGCGGACACCGGGGCGATCCCATCTTCCCGATGAGCCACGCCATGATTGACTACGATCGCTTTCTCTCGAAAGCCGCGCTGAAATCCCAGGGCTCGGCGATCCGCAAGATGGGCGTGATGGCGGTGCGCATGCCCGACATGATCTCGTTTGCCCCCGGGTACCCGGATCCGGCGGTATACGCCTGGGAGGAGTTCCGCGAGATCGCATCGGAGCTGTTGACGGGACAAGACAAGTCGGTGCTGCAGTACGGGCCCACGCGCGGGCACAAGCCGCTCATCGAGGCCTGCCTGGAAATCCTGGCGTCTCGGGACATCAGGGCGACAATCGAGCAGGTGTTGATCACGACGGGTTCACAGCAGGGGATCGACCTGATCGGCAGGGTGCTGCTCGATCCCGGCGATGTCGTCCTCCTCGAGTTGCCCGCCTACACCGGCGCAATCGCCGCGTTCAAGAACACCGGCGCGGCACTCGTGGGCGTGAGGCAGGAAGCGGACGGAATCGACATCGAAGACCTCGAGCGGGTTGTGGCCAGGGAGCGTGCCGCCGGACGCACGATCCGATGCCTCTATCTCGTCCCGAATTTCCAGAACCCGACTGGCCTCCTGCTCTCGCTCGAAAAGCGGAAGCGGCTCCTGGACTGGGCGTCCCGCGCGAACCTGCTGATCGTCGAGGACGATCCCTACGGCGCGCTGTACTTCGGGGACACGGCAACCTCAGCCGATACCCGACCCCTCAAAGCCGACGATGGAGAGGGGCGAGTGATCTACTTGAGCAGTTTCTCGAAGACCCTCGCTCCCGGCTTCCGCGTCGCGTGGATGGTGGCGCCCGAGCCGATCGCGTCGAAGCTGGATCTGTTCAAGCAGACGCAGGACCTCATGACGCCCACGCTCGATCAGCACGTCATCTACCAGGCGTACCGCCGGGGTATCCTGACCAGCCGGCTTCCGATGCTCCGGAAGTTCTACCAGGAAAAGCGCACCGTCATGCAGGATGAACTGCGGGCCCAGCTGGGCGACCTGATCACCTGGCCGGAGCCGAAAGGCGGGTTCTTCCTGTGGGCCACCCTGCCGGCGCATTGCAGCACCGAGGACATGCTGCCCCGCGCGATCGAGCAGCGGGTGATCTACGTGGCCGGCAGCGCGTTCTTCATTGACGGCACCGGCGCCAACATCCTCCGCCTGTCGTTCTCACTCCCCACGAAGGAGAAGATCGTCGAAGGCGTGCAGCGGCTGACGCGCGTGGTGAAGGAAGAATTGGCTGGGCACGAGGCGCCGGTGGAAATCTGACAGCGGCCAGCAGGCGGCCGACAGCTGGCCGCCTGCCCGCGTCCAGTCCTCTCAGAACGTTGTCGGGGTGCCGGGATCGACCCACTCCGGCACGTCGCCCTTGACCGCAGGCGGGAGCGAGAACTTCGGCAGGCCCGGGATCGGTTTCCCGGCGAGTGGGGGTAGCCCAGGCACGAGCAACTGGGCCTGACCGTCCCCGGTGACGACCATCATTCGTCCCCCTTTGCCGTCCGGGCCCGGCAGCCATGCCGGTGGGTCCGCCGGTTCTCCAGGGAGCTTTGCACTCCCAGCTGCGCTGCCGTCGATGGCGTGGAACGCCGGCACCTCCGCCGACATCCCCGGTACCAGCAGCCGCCGCCCCGAGAGGAACGGCCCGCCGGTCGGGCGGTGGGGGAGCGGTATCTTCCACGCCTGGTGGCCGTTCGACCGGTCCAGGGCGCGCAGCACGCCGTCGAGCGACACGAAGTAGACAAAGTCGTCGTCCACCGCCGCGGTGCCCACGATCGTGCCGCCGGTTCGCCATCGCCACTTCGTCTTGCCGGTGTCAGCGGCGAGGCAATAGAAGAACTTGCCGGCGCTGCCGACAAAGATCCGATCGTCGAGGGGAGAGATCATCGTGCCCCGGCCGGTCACTGTCGCTTCCCAGATCTTCTTGCCGGTACCGAGCGCCAGCGCCGCGACACGGCCGTCTTCGAGCAGGACGTACACGCGATCATCGGCAGCCGCTGGCTGAACGCGGACGGCCGATCCAAGCGCCTGTTTCCACAGCACCTCTCCCGTGGCGGCCCGGAACATGATGGCATCGCCCTGTTGTGTGGCAGCCAGCAGCCATCCGTTCTGCCACAGGAGCGGCGCAGAAATCGGTCCCTCGACCGTCGCGCGCCAGCGCGATGCCGCCGTTCGCGCGTCGAGGGCCTCCACCTGCCGGGAGTGCGGGACGAACACGAGCCCGTCACCGGTGGCTGGCGGGCCGACGACATCCGGCAGCGGAACGGTCCATACGACCGTGCCATTCTCGAGCGAGAGCGCGACGAGTTCCGACGAACGAGTGGGGACGTAAGCCTGCGTGGTGTCAAAGCCGGGGCTGCCCGCCGCGGGCGATGGAAGCGTGACGGTCCACGACGCGACCATAGACAGGGGCGGCGCTTTCTTCGCGTCGTTCTTCTTGTCTGGCGGACGGTCTGGCGCCTCGGACCGCTGGCCTGGCGGTGGCGACTGCGGCTGCGGCGCCGGTGTGGCGGCGGCGGCAGAGAGGAGAAAGAGGATGGCGATCACTCCGGGAACGCGAGGAATGTGTCGGGCCAACTTCACGCCGGTATAATACCGTCAGGGGTACCTCTGCGTCTGTAACGATTCGACGAGAAACAGTCTCAATGGCTGAGTTCATACATCTTCATCTCCACACTGAGTACTCGCTGCTCGACGGTGCGTGCAAGGTGGGCGAACTGCTCGAGCAGGCCTCGCGCCAGAAGATCCCCGCGCTGGCCGTGACCGAGCACGGGAACATGTTCTCGTCCGTCCTGTTTCACGACAAGGCCCGGAAGAAGGGGGTCAAGCCGATCCTCGGGTGCGAGACCTACGTGGCGACGAGCAGCCGATTCACCAAGGGCGGCGCGACCGGGGAGAGCCACAGGAGTGGGGAGAGCAACAATCACCTCGTCCTGCTGGCCGAGAACCACGAAGGGTATCGGAACCTCATCAAGCTGGTCTCGGCGGCCTACACCGAGGGGTTCTACTACCGGCCGCGCATCGACAAGGAACTGCTGGCGCAACACTCGCGTGGCCTGATCGGGTTGAGCAGCTGCCTGAAAGGCGAGGTCGCGGTCCACCTGCGCACCGAACAGGAGCAGCGCGCCATGACCGCGGCAGCCACCTACCGAGACATCCTCGGTCCCGGGAACTTCTTCCTGGAAATGCAGTACCAGGGGATCGACGACCAGCGGGTGGTGAACACAGGCCTGCAGCGGGTGGCGAAGGCGCTGGACCTGCCGCTCGTGTGTACCAACGACGTGCACTATCTGTACAGGGAGGACTTCAAGGCCCACGACATCCTGCTGTGCATTGGCCACGGCAAGACCGTGAACGATACTGCGCGCATGCGCTACCACGGCGACCAGTTCTACCTGAAGTCGCCCGACGAGATGGCGCGGGTCTTCGGCGACTTCCCGGAGGCGATGGCCAATACGGTGCGGATTGCGGAGCGGTGCAACGTCGATCTCGGGAAGACCGTGCACCAGCTGCCCGAGTTCGACGTGCCCGACGGGTACACGCCCGACGAGTACTTCGAGCGGATGGTCTGGGACGGGTTCACGCGCCGCCTGCCTCGCCTCGAGAAGCTGTTGAGCGCCGGGCTGCTGCGGCACACGATGGTCGAGTACAAGGACCGCGTCGCTTACGAAATCGCGATGATCAAGCAGATGAAGTACGCCGGGTACTTCCTGATCGTCTGGGATTTCATCCGTTACGCGCGGGAGCAGCGGATCCCCGTCGGACCCGGCCGCGGGTCGGCTGCCGGCAGCGTCGTCGCCTACTGCCTGAACATCACGGACGTCGATCCGCTGCACTTCGACCTGATCTTCGAGCGCTTCCTGAACCCGGAGCGCGTGTCGCTGCCCGATATCGACATCGACTTCTGCGAGCGGCGACGCGGCGAGGTCATCGAGTACGTGACGCGGAAGTACGGACGGGAGAACGTCGCGCAGATCATCACGTTCGGCACGATGAAGGCGAAGGCCGTCGTGCGGGACGTCGGGCGGGCGCTCGATATCGCCTACGCGGACGTGGACAAGGTCGCCAAGTTGATCCCGCCGACGCTCGACATGACGCTCGACAAGGCGTTGGCCGAGAGCCCGGCGCTCAAGGATCTCGAGACCAACGACCCTCGCGTGAAGGAGTTGCTCGAGGTGGCCCGGCGCCTCGAGGGGATGACGCGCCACGCCTCGGTCCACGCGGCCGGCGTTGTCATCGCGCCGAAGCCGATCACCGAGTTCGCCCCGCTGCACAAGGGGGCCCGCGACGAAATTACCACCCAGTGGAGCATGAAGGAGATCGAGCGCATCGGCCTCCTCAAGATGGACTTCCTGGGGCTGAGCACGCTCACGCTGCTCGATGACGCGGTCGGCGAAATCAAGCGGACGACGGGACAGGAGATCGACCTCGCCGCGCTCCCACTCGACGATGCGAAGACGTTTCAGTTGTTCTCGGAGGGACAGACGCTGGGCATCTTCCAGTTCGAGAGCTCCGGCATGCGCGAGATCCTGCGGAAGGCCAAGCCGCAGCGCTTCGAGGACCTGATCGCGTTGAACGCCCTGTATCGCCCCGGGCCGCTCCGCGGCGGGATGGTGGACGATTTCATCAATCGCAAGCAGGGCCGCGTCGAGGTGAAGTACGTGTTGCCACAGCTCGAGCCGGTCCTGCGCGACACCTACGGCGTCATTGCCTATCAGGAACAGGTCATGCGGATCGCCTACGAGGTGGCCGGCTTCACCCTTGGCGAAGGCGACCTGCTGCGGAAGGCGATGGGGAAGAAGAACGTCGAGGTCATGCAGGCGCAGCGCCAGAAGTTCCTCGACGGCTCGAAGGCGCGGAACGTGGACGCAAAGAAGGCGGGAGACCTGTTCGACCTCATGGAGGCGTTTGCCGGGTACGGCTTCAACAAGTCGCACTCGACGACCTACGCGCTCGTGGCGTACCAGACGGCCTACCTGAAAGTGAACTACCCGGCCCACTTCATGGCCGCGCTGCTCACGATCGAGTCGCAGAACGCCACGAAGCTGGCGGTGTACCTGGGCGAGTGCCGAGACCTTGGCGTGCCGGTCCTGCCGCCGGACATCAACAGCAGCGAGCTGGCGTTCACGGTCACGCCCGACGGCGTGCGCTTTGGTCTTGGCGCCGTGAAGAACGTGGGCGAGGCGGCGGTGCTCGCGATGCTCGAGGTGCGGCGGCGCGACGGCCGTGTCCGGTCGCTGTATCGCCTCTCTGAGCAACTCGACTCGCGGCAGGTGAATCGCCGGGTATTCGAGAGCCTGGTGAAGGCCGGGGCCATGGACTCGCTGGCGGCCGGATCGCCGGCCACCGCCAGTCTTCCGGTCTCGTCGCTCCGGGCGCGCCTGTTCGCGGCGGTGGACAAGGCGATCGAGTACGGAAACCGCAGCCGGCGCGACCGTGACCAGGGCCAGGCGCAGCTCTTTGGCGGCTTCGATGAACCGGCGGAAGGCGCCGTGTCCTCCGACGTGGAGTTGCCGGATGCCCCTCCGTGGACCGACGCGCAGCAACTCGCCGGCGAGAAGGAGTCGCTGGGGCTCTACTGGAGCGGCCATCCGATCGAACGCTATTCCGCGGAACTGCAGGCGTTGGGCGCGCGAACGATCGCCGACCTGACGGGCGGCGACGAGGACGGCGCGGAGGGCGGTGCGGCGCCACGGGCGTTCGAGGTCACCATCGGCGGCATCGTCGGGGCCGTCCGATCGCTGAAGACACGGAAGGGCGACCGCATGGCCGCCTTCGCGCTGGACGATCCCCATGGCAGCATCGAGGTCGTGGTGTTTCCCGAGACGTTTGCGAAGTCCGCTGCGCTCATCCACCCCGACTCGATGGTTCTGGTGAAGGGCAAGTTCGAGCGGGACGACGACACGATCCGGCTGTTGGCGAGCGAGATCGTGGCTATCGATGTCGTCCGGGAACGGGCCGCGCGAGGCGTGGCGATCCGCCTCGCGATGCC
>JANYLG010000050.1 GCA_025363775.1 Acidobacteriota bacterium
CTGGCGGCGGCCGCCAGCGTGCTGTTGTTCGGCATCGAGGAATACGCGCTGGCGGCGTCCAACCGGCAGGCCAAGGATCTGGATCACATGATCCGGCACGGCACGGTCCGCACCACCAACGTGCTCAACCGGCGGTGGACCGTCGGCAGGAACGGCGACATCTATCACTACGATTTTTTCGACCCCAGACGGGGCGAACTACACGGGTTCTCGCGGTACGAATTCGACCAGAAGAACTGGCGATTGGTGCGTATCACGTCGGTGGCGTCTGCCAGGTTCGACTCGGCGTCGCTCGAGCCCGAGGCGACGGTGGCGACGTGGAAGGCTCACCAGGGATGGACCCGCGAGATCAAGTCCGGCGGCGAATCGTTGTACGCCACGTTCGACGATCGCAACCTGACACTCGAGCCCCCCGACTACTTTGGCACCGAGCAGCCCGAAGCCGCGTCGATGACTTACGCCGATCTTCGCGACTACATCGACAGCATGCAGGGCTCAGGCGTCAACATCCTGCAGTACCTGGTGGACCTGCACCGCAAGGTCTCGTTCCCGTTCGTGACTATTGTCATGACCCTCCTGGCGGTGCCGTTCGGCGCCATGACCGGACGTCGCGGAGCGCTCTACGGGATCGGCGTCGGGATCGTTCTCGCGATCGTCTACTGGACGGCCAATAATTTATTTGGCGTGGTGGGCGCCGCGGGCCTCCTCACGCCCGCGCTTGCGGCATGGGCGCCTAACCTCCTCTTTGGCGCCGGCGCGGTCTACATGATTCTCACCGTCCGCACGTAGTCCGCCTGGAATCTTCGGGCCAAACGCAGCGCTCCCACCGACCACCCGTGCCCGACAGGATCGACATACGAAGAGGCTCGGAGGACCAGCACGAGGACATTCGTCGCGCGTGCTACGAAACTGTTCGTCGTAGTGACTACGAAGTCGTTCGTCGCTATTTTCCCGCTTGTTTCTGAGATTCTCAAGCTCTACCGACGTCCCAGGAGACGAACGTCAGGCTATCGAGGAGGCGTGGTGTCTGCCGAAAAGAACCGGACCTCGTCAAGAGCGAACCGGCCTGCGGACCCGGGTCTGGTGTTGACGGTATCGACGACGAAGAGGACGGTTCGCACGAGGGCAAGTTGAGGAGACCGGGCAGGAGTGGCGCCGACCGCTCGCATGTCGGCAAAGGGAATGACGATCTCGCGAACCGTCGGATCAACGTAGACGGAACGCTGCCATCGGTGGCCGTCACCCTGTGTCGGCACCCGAAGTTGAATTGAGAGCCGCGTCGGCCGGTCGGCCGACGCCCGGAACGCGATGCCTGTCGCCCGCCCGTCGATGCTCGTCGTGCAGTTGAGCGCAGCGTAGGGCGCTACCGCGGTTCCTCTTCCCAGCGCGTAACGCAAGGCCATGCGACCTCCCTCCCTCTCAATGGTCGCATGAGATCCCTCATCGTGCTCGACGCCCCAGAGCGGGTCGAACACCTCGAGAGGGAACGTTGGCCCGGTCATGTCCGGCTTCGGCGGCGCTTGGGCCGACCCCAGGCCGCCAACGTAGATCGGGTTACCGACGATCCACGGTACGAACCCCTCGCGGCCGTGGGCTGGCACCCACGCCTCGGCGCGGTAGTGTCCGGGTTGGTCACTCGCGTAGGTCAACTCCTGGGCTGCGACCCGGTGTATCTGCACGCCATTCCGGAACAGCACGAGCCACCCGCCCGCCGGTAGGTTCGCCCGGGCGCGGACGATCACGGGGTCCGACATCGTGAGCACGTCTCCCTCGGCTGCCGACACTCCCCCGCTGATGGCCGAAAAATCGAATGCCGCCGGCCCGGCGATCGCGTCCACCACGCTATGCACGTGGCCGGCACGGATCGCCGCCACAACGGCATCGGCGTCGATCGAGGCATTCCGCGACAACGGACCAGGAAGCCGGACGCGAAGCGACGCGACCTCGAACATGATCTCATACGACGGCACGCGCAGGAACACGGGGTTGACGTACGGCTCGGGGCCGTCCCTGAAACCGAGGCGGGCGTGAGCGTCAGTGCCCGCGAGCACGACGACGCGCCGCCCTCCCACGAGGGCAGCCAGCTTCGCCAGCGTCTGGGGCCGCTGGTAAAGGCTCGCGACCGAACCGACCGGCCGGAACCAATAGGTCCATCCCGCCTGGAGGAGCCGCGGGAGCGGAGCTTCCCGCCAGAGGCTGTCCCCGTTCAACCACTCGATCCCATCGAACGGCACATCCCAGTCGCGCCACGTCAACTCCGTCTTCTCCGACAACGGGTGGGTCACCACCCCGAAGCCGCCGAGCCGTCGCACGTCGTCGGCCACGTCGCGCGGTTCACCGGCCAGCGGATAGGGGGACGGCGCAAGGCCGAGGGCCGCGTAGTGTCCGCCGGTCGTGCTGATCTCGACCGCGTCGATACACAGGACGCCGGACCGGTAGACCGGCGGGTCTGGACGTCTCACCGCATGGCCATGGTCGGTGATGATGACGAACTGAAGCCCGGTCTTCGCCGCGGCCGCTGCCACGTCCTCCACGCTCCCTGTGCCATCCGATCGCCTGGTGTGGATGTGGAACACACCACGGACGTCGGTCGGTGAAGGCCGCCAGGACGGTGAGGGAGTGGCGAGCGGGGACGGTGGCAGGAGAGCGAAGGTGACGCCGACGAGAACGGCGGCCACCAGAGCCGCCGTTCCCATCAGCGCGTGCTTTCCGAAGATCACAGTAATCGTGCCCAGGCGCAGGCGACCCCTACAGGCCGGCGTCGCTTCGCAGCGCGGACGCCCGGTCCGTCCGCTCCCAGGTGAAATCGGGATCCGTCCGACCGAAATGGCCGAATGCCGCGGTCTTCCGGTAGATCGGGCGCCGGAGATCCAGTTCTTCCATGATGCCACGCGGCGTCAGCTTGAAGTGGCCGCGCACCAGGTCGGTGATCCGGCTGTCGGGGATTCGCCCGGTGCCGTAGGTGTCCACCATGACCGACACCGGATCAGCGACACCAATCGCGTAGGCGAGTTGAATCAGCAGACGGTCGGCCAGGCCGGCCGCCACGCAGTTCTTCGCGATGTACCGCGCCATGTAGCACGCGGAGCGATCCACCTTTGTCGGGTCCTTGCCCGAGAACGCGCCGCCGCCATGCGGCGCTGCGCCTCCGTATGTGTCGACGATGATCTTCCGCCCCGTGACGCCCGCGTCCCCCTGGGGCCCGCCGATCACGAACCGGCCAGTGGGATTCACGTAGATCTTGGTGTGCTCGTCAACCATCGATGCAGGCACAACGGGCTTGATCACCTTTTCCAGGATTCCGTCGCGGATCGTCTCGTTGTCCACCAGGGCGCTGTGCTGGCTGGAGACGACGATGGCATCGATGCGAATCGGCGTGGCGCCGTCGTACTCGACCGTGACCTGTGACTTGCCGTCCGGCCGCAAATAGTCGAGGAGTCCGTCACGGCGGGCGCAGGACAAGCCCATGCAGAGCTTGTGCGCCAGCATGATCGGCAACGGCATGAGTTCGTCGGTTTCGCGGCAGGCATAGCCGAACATCATGCCCTGGTCGCCCGCGCCGCCGGGATCCACGCCAAGGGCGATATCTGGCGACTGCTCATGAATCGACGACAGCACCGCGCAGGTGTCGGAGTCGAAGCCGTACTTGGCGCGGGTGTATCCGATGTCCTTGATCGTCTCGCGGACGATCTTCGGGAAGTCCACGTAGCAACTAGTGGTGATCTCGCCGGCGATCATGGCAAGACCTGTGGTGACGAGCGTCTCGCAGGCGACGCGGCCGACGGGATCCTGCGTGAGGATGGCGTCGAGTATCGCGTCCGAGATTTGGTCGGCTATCTTGTCCGGGTGGCCTTCGGTCACCGACTCGGACGTGAACATGTGGCGGCCGTCACGGCTCATGCGTCGAATTCCTCCGCTGCTTCGCGCGAGTTTGCAAACCACGAGATCTTGTAAGAGTATCTGCCATCCGAGGTTCCGGTCAAGCACGATGCGCCGGATCGCCCATCACGCGCGCGGGTGGAACCGCTCGTAGATCGAGCGCAGGCGAGCGTCGAGCACGTGCGTGTAGATCTGGGTGGTCGAGAGATCGGCGTGCCCCAGCATCATCTGGATCGCGCGGAGGTCGGCGCCGCGATCGAGGAGGTGCGTGGCGAAGGAGTGCCGCAGCACGTGTGGGCTGAGACCGCGGGGCAGGCCGGCCTGAACGCCGTAGATCTTGAGATTCTTCCAGAAGCCCACCCGAGACAGCGCCCCGCCGCGGCTGTTCACGAACAGGCGCGGTGAAGATCGTCCCTTGAGAAGCGCCGGCCGACCGTCCTGCAGGTAGCGCTGCACCCACGCCACGGCCTGGTCGCCCATCGGCACGAGCCGCTGCTTGTCCCCCTTGCCGGTACAGGTGAGGTAGCCGGCCTCGAGGTTCAGGTCTACCCGGCGAAGCCCGACAAGTTCCGAGACGCGCAGACCGGTGGCATACAGGAGCTCGACCATCGCGCGGTCCCGGATGCCGCGCGGCGTCGAGACATCCGGTGCCTGGAGCAGGAGGTCCACTTCTTCGACGGAGAGGAATCGAGGCAGCGCCGGCCAGGCGCGCGGCGCCCGAAGGTCATCCGCGGGGCTCGTCTCGAGCCGGCGATCGAGGACGAGGAACCGGTAGAACCCGCGGACGCACGCGACCGCGCGCGCCGCCGACCGCGGAGACAATCCGACGGTCATCAGGTGGCGGACGAAGGCCTCGAGATCCTGGCGGGACATGCGCTCGACAGGCACTGCGGCGGCGTCGGCAAACCGGGCCAGCGCAACCAGGTCCCGGCTGTAGTTCTCGACCGTCAGCGCGGCCAGTCGCCGCTCGACGCGCAGATGGTCGAGGTAAGCATCGATGGCGGCCGCCGACTCGTTGGCACTCATGCACGGGTAGCTTCAACCGGCGACCGGTCGGGAGTCAAGCAGGGGACGCTGTGGTGGGGGGGGACGGAGTGCTCTGCCGCTGCCGTGCGGAGTCGTATCGTTTGACAGGGTGCGGGGAAGGGACTAGCATTCCGGTTTTCCCTCTGCGACTGGTTTCATCATGCCTGTCCAATCGAAGTGGCAGCAACTGCCAACCGAAGCGATCAATCCTGCCAGCCTGGCCATTGACAAGCTCTCGCCGGCGGCAATTGTCGACCTCATGGTCGACGAAGACCGCAAGATCATCGCGGCGGTCTCGAAGGAAAAAGAGCGAATCGCGGTGGGCGTCGAAATCATCAGCCAGGCGCTGAGGAAGGGCGGGCGTCTCGTGTTCGTCGGCGCCGGCACCAGCGGCCGGCTTGGCGTGCTCGAAGCGGCGGAGATCCCGCCGACCTTCGGCACTGACCCGTCGCTGGTGCGCGCCGTGATGGCCGGCGGCAACCGGGCCCTCATCCATGCGCGCGAGGGCGTCGAGGACGACTACGAAGAGGGTTCGCGATCGCTCGCCAGGCTCCGCCCGACGTCGAAAGACGTCGTGGTTGGGGTGTCGGCGAGCGGGATGACCCCGTTCGTCCGCGGCGGGTTGAACCGCGCGCGCCAAGCCAGGGCGAAGATCATCTTCGTCACCTGCTTCCCGGGGACCGAGTTGCAGACGTTCGTGGACCTCATGATCGCGCCGGCCGTCGGCCCCGAGGTCATCGCCGGCTCGACGCGGCTCAAGGCCGGCACCGCCACCAAGATGGTACTCAACATGCTCACCACGGCGTCGATGGTGCGGATTGGCAAGACCTACGGCAACCTGATGGTGGACGTTCAGACCGGCTCGGAGAAGCTGAAGGATCGAGCCCGCCGGATCCTGTCGATCGTGAGCGGGATTGACTATGACGCCGCCGACAAGCTGCTGAAGCGCGCGCACTGGAACGTCAAGGCGGCGATCGTCATGCAGAAGACTGGCCGCGACTTCCGACAGGCGCTGTCCAAGCTGCGGCGCGCCGATGACCTGGTGCGCGAGGCGATCGGGGAGGACATCGAGCCGCGCCTTCACGAGCTGCTCGAGTCCGCGGAGAAACAGAAGCACCCGACGCCCCACCCATGACGGCGACAGAGGGGTGGCGCGCGGTGAGCGCGTCAGATGTACTGCGGGAGCTGCACGCCCCCGGCCAACTCCCCGAGCGCCAGGCGCACGGCGCCGGCGGCGGGCGGCTCGAGAAGGCGTCGCACGCTCGCCCGCGGCGCCAGGGCCGGTAGTCGTCGGGTCGCCTCGGCCGCCAGTGACGGCAGACCGAAGATTCCCCCAGACAACAGGAACGGGAACGCATCCTGCGCCATGTCCAGCCGACGCACGACGGATGACGCGGCGAGGAACAGTTCGTCCGACGCCCGGGTGATGATGTCGGCCGACACCCGGTCGCCGTCCTCGGCGGCGCGCCCGACGAGCGGCGCGAGCGCGGCAATCGACGCGAGCGGAAACCCCGGGCTGTAGACCACCGGGCCGATCTGAATCGGCTTCTCGATCTGGAGGTGCGCCAGGACCGCTGGCGTGAGCGAGGTGACCGGCCCGCGGCCGTCCGACTCGCGCATGACGGCGGCCAGCGCCTGCCGCCCGATCCAATAGCCGCTTCCTTCATCCGCGAGGATGTGTCCCCATCCTCCAGCACGCGCAGCGCGGTTCTGCGAGTTGCGGCCAAACGCGATTGACCCCGTGCCGGCGATCAGCACGATGCCCGGGCCGTTGCCGGCGCCGGCCACCAGCGCGACGAGCGCATCGTTTGCCACGACCGTGCGCACGTTCCGCGCAATCCGCCGCATGATCCCACCGACGATCCGGTAGTCCTCGGGCCTGTCCGCGCCGGCCATCCCGAGGCCCACGGCGGCTGGCATGCCGTCGCGGTCACCCATCACGTCCTCGATCACCTGGTGCAGCGTCTTCTCGACGGCCAGCTCGCCCGCGGTGCTCAGGTTGGCACCCGGGCCGAGGGCCTCAGAGATCACGTGCCCGTCTTCGTCCGCGAGGAGGGCGTGCGTCTTCGTCCCTCCCGCATCGATGCCAATCACTAACTGCATGCACGTTCTCCCATAACCCGTTCGAGCCGGAACCACACCGCCCACCTTGGTCGCCGATGGGAGGATGTGAGGGTGCTGCCCGAGTGTCAACCCTGGTTTGACAACCCGTACAGCGCCTGATAGCGTTAAGCGTTTCTATGCATATTGTCGATGGTTTCCGCGAGCATCGTTTCCCCTTTCGCCCCGCCCGGGTCGCTGCCGCCGCCGTGTGCGGGCTGCTCCTGGTCGTTCCGCTCGATGCCGTTCAGCAGAACACGCCGGTGCCGGAAGTGCGGGCGCTGTGGGTGACTCGCACCTCGCTGACGACCCCGGCCGCCGTGGCGGCGATGGTGAAGTCGGCGCAGTCTGGCCGTTTCAACACGCTGCTGGTCCAGGTCCGTGGACGCGGCGATGCGTACTTCAATGGCGGCTTCGAGCCGAGGGCGGCGGCGCTGGCCAGCCAGCCCGACTCGTTCGATCCTCTCGCCGCGACCTTGAAGCACGCGCATGCCCAGGGCATCCGCGTACACGCATGGATCAATATCGCGCTGGTCTCGAGTGCCGCTGAACTTCCACCATCCCGCGCGCACATGGTGTACCGCCATCCCGAATGGCTGATGGTACCACGCGCGCTGGCGCGCGACATGGTGCTGCTCGATGCGCGCAGTCAACTGTACCTGGACAAGTTGATGCGCTGGACGCGCGCCCAGAGCGGCGACGTCGAGGGGCTCTATGCCTCCCCGGTCACCGAGGACGCCGCAGATGCCACGGTCGCCGTCGTGGCGGACCTGGTCGCGCGCTATCCGGTTGACGGCGTGCATCTCGACTACGTCCGCTATCCCAACGAGGAGTTCGACTACAGTCGCGGAGCCCTCGAGGCATTCAAGGCCGATACGCTGAACGGCCTGGGCGCGGCGGCGCGGCGACAGCAGGAACGGGCGCTCGGCGCAGACCTGGTCGGATGGGCGGACGCTTTCCCGGACCGGTGGCGCGAGTTCCGGTGCCGGCGTCTCACGTCGCTGGTCTCGAGGCTCCGTGAAAGCGTCAAGGCACGGCGACCCGAAGCGATCTTGTCCGCCGCGGTCGCGCCGGATGCCCGCGAAGCCCGCACGCGGCGGTTTCAGGACTGGGGCTCCTGGCTTCAACGGGAACTCCTCGACGTCGTGTGCCCGATGGCTTACGCCACAAACAGCACCGTGTTCAGCGCCCAGGTGGCCGACGCCAGACAGATGGCCGGAGGCCGGCCCGTCTGGGCCGGCATCGGCGCCTACCGGCTCTCTTCGTCCGAGACCATCGAGAACATCCGGATCGCCCGCCGTCTTGGCGCCAGCGGTGTCATTCTCTTTTCCTATGACAGCTTGATCGGCCTGCCTCGCGGCCTCGATTACCTGGCTCAGGTTGGGCGGGCCGCCTTCATGCAGTAGGCCGGGCGATGTCCGCGTTTCCAGGGGCGCAGCACGTCATCCAGCAGGCGATCGCGTCTCGCGTCACGCCATGCGCGGTGGTCGAGGTCGGCCGCCACTCCGGCGTGACGTGGCGAGTGGCGTCCGGCAGACTCACCTACGATGCTGATGCGCGGGCCACGGGGACAGAGACCGTCTTCGACCTGGCCTCGCTGACCAAGGTGCTGGCAACCACTTTGCTGGCCATGCGCCTTCTGGACGAGGGCCGACTCGATCTCCAGGCACGAGTGGCAGACCTGCTGCCATCCTGGCGCGGCGTTGATCGGAAGGCGGTGAAGGTCGCGGACCTCCTGGCACACTCCTCAGGGCTTCCAGCTCACAGGCCGTTATACCGATCCTGCGCCAGCCGCGCGGAATTCGAGCGGGCGATCTGCTCGGAACCTCTGGAGTTCACCCCTGGAACCGCGTCGGTCTACAGTGACCTCGGGTTCATCCTGCTCGGATTTTTGCTCGAGGATCTCGCGGCCGCCCCGCTCGATGCACAGTTTGAGCGCGTGCGAGACGCAATCGGCGCCTCCGCTGAACCACATGCCGGCACCGTCTTGGCCCCGGTGCCGCTCGAAGTGCGGTATCGTCCCCCGGCCCAGTGGCAGGAGCGAATCGCGCCCACGCGATCGGAATCCGCTCAGTCTGGCATCGTGGACGATGGGAACGCGGCGGCTCTCGACGGCGTGGCCGCGCACGCAGGGCTGTTCGGCACCGCGTCTGCCGTCGGTAGAATGGCGCGCGCCGTGCTCGGCGCGCGACTGGACGCACACGACCGTCAGGCGATCGCCCGGCACGACACGGTCGTTCGTTTCACGTCGCGAGCCGGTGTCGCCGGCAGCTCACGCGCGCTTGGATGGGACACGATGCTCCCGACTTCGTCGTGCGGAACGCGGATGTCCTCGCAAGCCTTCGGCCACACCGGCTTCACGGGGACGTCGCTGTGGATTGATCCCGTCGCCGATATCTACGTGGTTTTGCTCACGAACCGGGTCTACCCGACTCCTCGCAGCGTGGAAGGGATCACGGCATTTCGCCGTGCTTTGCACAATGCGGTGATGGGCGACGTCGTGGAATAGCCGCCGGAAGATTCTGCAAACCCAGGGCTGGCGGGCCACGTCAGCAGATGCAGATGCGCCGCAACGCGATTCTACCGGCCCGGACCTCGAACGCCCCCGGGCCGCTGCCCTTCTTGGCCTCGCTGTCCGCCGCGGCCACCACGCGAGCCCAAGCCCGGATCACCGAAGTCCATCGACGGGTTTTCGCCGCCCGGCCCAGCGCCCCAACCACCCGGCATCCCAGGCATCCCCGGCCCGCCTTGGCCGCCGCCGCGCCCGCCCCGCATCCCCGGCCGGCCCTGACCAGGCCCGGCCATGGCCGGCATGAAGAGAAACCGCCACTCGTTGTAATGCGTGGCGCCATTCCAGCTTCGGATGGACGCGTCGGTGCTCTTGCTCCGGACGCCAAGCACGCCGCCTCTTTGTCCGGCGGTCCGAGCGGTCTGTCCCGCCTGGGTCACGCCGCCCGGGCGGGACTCGAAGGTGAACGTGGTCGCGCCACCGCGCCCGGGGTCCTGGGCCTGGCCTTGACCTTGGCCCTGAGGAAGGCCGCCCCGCCCCTGGCCGATCGACACCAGGCTTCCCTGGTAGAGGATGTCGAACTCGCCGTCCGCGACCATCGGATCCTTGTATTTCTTCCGCAGGAACTTCTGCTTGACCAGGATATCGACGTCGGCGGGATAGGTGGCTGCGTACTTTCTCTGGTAGAGCTGGATCCCGCGAACGTACTGGCGACCGCGGAAGATCAACTCCTCTTCCTTCTCCCGCTGCCCGGCCTGCCGCCAGGCGGGCATGGCGACGGTCATGGCAATCGCCATCACGGCGATCGCCACCAGGAGCGCCGCCATGGCGTACCCGGAATCCCGGTTCTGCGCTTGACCGGCTCGGTTCATGTAGTACACTGCTAGCCAAGATCCATGATATCAGACCTGCGGCTACACGGAATGGTGAGTGGACCGACGCGACGCGCGCGGCGCCGCCGGGTTGGTCCCGTGATGGTGCTGGCGGCCGTGGCACTGCTCGTCGCGTGCGACAAGGTGCCCCTCTTCGCGCCGACCGGCACGACGATCAGGCTGTACACGAACGCGCAAGTCCTGCCGATCCACGGCACTGCGGAGATCACCGCCAGCGTGCTCGAGAGCGGGGGCAACCCCGTACAGAACGGTACGATGGTGACCTTCACCACCACGCTCGGCACGGTCACGCCGGCCGAGGTTGCCACGTCGAACAGCAAAGCCACTGTCATCTTCAACGCCGGCTCACAGTCGGGAACCGCGGTCATCAACGCGTTTTCAGGTCCCAGTTCGACGTCCGGTTCTGCTTCGACCGGGACAGGCGCGGCCACGACCACGGGGTCGGGAGTCTCGATCGTGATCGGCGCGGCAGCCGCAACCACGGTGGTCGTCACAGCCAGTCCCTCCAGCGTCTCGCAACTCGGTGGCACGGCGACGATTACGGCGAGCGTGCTCGACAGCAACAACAACGGCCTCGCCGGCGTCCCGGTGTCGTTCACCACGGACCAGGGTTCGCTGGCGCCTGTGATAGGGACGACGAACTCGACCGGCCAGGCGACTACGACGCTCACGACGACGCAGACCTCCACGGTCACCGTGACTGCGGGCACGAAGACGGGCACGGTGAAGGTCACCGCGGTGGCCGTCCCGACGATCACCCTTACCGGCCCGGCGACCACGCCGACGGCGGGTCTCACTTCCACCTTCACCCTGAACGTCACCCCCGGTTCCGGCTCGGCGCCGATCCGCAACGTCTACCTGGACTTTGGTGATGACACCAACGTCAGCCTCGGCGCTGCCTCGGGTTCGGTCAGCATTCCGCACGTGTACAGGGAGTCGGGAGAGTTCAGGGTAATGGCGATCGCCACGGACGCGAGTGGGCAGAGTACGTCGATGTCCATTCCCGTCGTCGTGTTCCCGGCTGTGCCTTTCGCGCTGACGGTCACGGCACCGACCGGCAAGAGCGGCGTGGCGATGACGCTCACAGCGACACCGGGCGCAGGAGCGCCGGTTATCGTCAGCTACGTCTGGGACTTCGGTGACGGAAAGTCCGCGACGACGACGATTGGTTCGGCCCCGCATACGTATACGCTCCCGGCGGGGACGACCGTGGCGCAACAGTTCATTGTCACGGTGACCGCGACTGGCGCGGACGGCCGCACCGGTGTCGGCAGCGCCTTCGTGACCATCACGCCGTAGGGCACTACCCGCGAGGCGGCGCGCAGGCGATCGTCAGCGACCAGTGGGACTTCGGCGATGGCACTTCGGCGATGGCCGGTCGGCGACGATTACCCCGTAGGATAGGGGCAACCGCGAACAAGGGCGGGCATCGGCCGCCCTCGTTCGTGCCTTGGCAGGCGGCTCACGGTTGACGACAGCGTATACAGGTAGGGGCGACC
>JANYLG010000080.1 GCA_025363775.1 Acidobacteriota bacterium
GCTGAGCGTGACTGGCTACATGATCGGGAAGCCTCTCTCCCTCCCCGTGAGCGGGGAGGCGTCCTTCAGCTACTTCTTCGGGTGGGTGCGGTTCATCCACTTCGTCGCGGCGTTCGTGTTCTTCTTCAACTTCCTGGGGCGCATCTACTGGGGCTTTGTCGGCAACCAGTTCGCGCGCTGGAACAACTTCCTGCCACTGACGCCGAAGCTGCTCGCCCGCCAGTGGGCGGAATTCCTGCAGGTGCTCAAGGTCGACATCTTCCAGGCTCAGGTCAAGCCGCTCGAATCGATCGGGCACAACGCGATGGCCGGCTGGACGTACTTTGCGACGTTCCTCGCGTTCGTGTTCCAGTCGGTCACGGGGTTCGGCCTCTACGCGGCGATGAGCAAGTCATGGTTGCCCGGCCTGTTCAGGTGGATCGTGCCGCTGATGGGCGGGGACTTCGCCGTGCGGCAGTGGCATCACATGGCGATGTGGTTCTTCGTGATCTTCGCGGTGGTCCACACCTACCTGGTCTTCTACCACGACTACGTGGAAGGCCGCGGCGTCATCTCGTCGATGGCCGGGGGGTGGAAGTTCGTCGAGAGACGCGAGAACGTCAAGTAACGGGGGGGCCGTGGCCGCGTCGCCGGTGCTGGTACTCGGGGTGGGCAACGTGCTGATGGGCGACGAAGGCGTGGGCGTCCACGCCGTGCGGGAGCTCGAATCTCGCGCGTGGCCCGCCAACGTCACGCTGCTCGACGGCGGCACGGGCGGCTTTCACCTGCTCTCGCATCTCGCGGAATGCGGGCGCGTGCTGATGATCGACGCGACGCTCGACGGCAGGCCGCCGGGTACCGTGTCGGTCATCGAGCCGCGGTACGCATCGGATTTCCCGCGCGCGCTGTCCGCGCACGACATCGGCCTCAAGGACCTGATCGAATCCGCGGCGCTCATTGGCAAGCTGCCGAAGGTCACGCTCATCACCATCTCGGTGGCCGAACTGCAGCCGATGCAGATGACGCTCTCGCCAGAGATCGCTTCCGCCCTGCCCCGGGTCGTCGCGCTCGCCCACCAACTGGCCACCGAGCTTGCGTCTACGTCCCCGACACCGTGATGGTCAGGCGCTTCGTGTCGTTCCCTCCGAACTTCGACTCCGTCCTGACCTCCACCCAGCCATCGGGCCCCGTGATCTTCACGAGGCCGCGGAACCGCACCGAGTCGCGGCCGCGCAGCCGGAACTCGGTCGCCGAGCCCCCGGTCCAGATGTCGCCGAGGTCCGGGTGCTTCACACGGTGCGGAAGGCAACTCGCCATTGAAGATCGCGGTCTCTCTTTCAGCTCACCTGGAGCGCCTGGTCGTACACCCGCTTGATCTCCATCGGGCCCGGTGTGCGCCCGCCTTCGACCTTCGTGACGACAAGCAGTTGCAGCCCTTCAGCGATCTTGGTGAATGTCTGGGTGACCTTCGCCCCGCTGTCCAGCTTCATCGAGATCACCAGCGAGCGGCCGTCCCACCGTGTGGTCCGCTCGGTCGTCGAGCCGGCCCGCTGTTCCTTGACCTTGGTGCCGTCCGGCTTCAAAGTCAGCACGCGCCCTTCTTCGTCAGTCAGGCTGAGGCTGGCCTCGTGCTGGACGATCAGGAGAAGCCGAGGCGCCTCGAGCACGCGGCGCATTTCCTCGCGCGCCGCGCTCGACTCCTGGAGCCCGCCTCCGCGACCGGTGTCGCCACCCATCCCGCCGCGGCCGCCCATCCCACCACCGCCCCGGCCCATTCTGCCGCCCGCGCCTCCACCACCCCGTCCGCCAGACGCCCCGCCGCCCCGACGCCCCTCATCGCCTTCGCCGGGAGCCCCCATCTCCCCACGGGGAGGATCGCTCGCCTGCACGTTCAACTCCCAACGGCCCGCGAGATTCGGCACGGATGAGGGCGGTGCCGGTTCCTGCGCCGCAAGGGCGACCCCGGGAGTCAGCGCGAGCACGAGCAGTGACCCGGCAATCAGCGCTCCCTTCACCCGTTTACGTATTCCTCTTCGCATCTGTTCACCTCGGTCTCTGTCCAAGAAAGCCGTCGGTCGAGAGACACCCGTGCATGATCTGTCGAGAGACGCCCGTGCATGATCTGACGTCAGTCGCGTCAAAAAGGTTGTCACGTCCTCGTGACAAGAAGATGACAACAGGATGCCCACATGCCGGGTCTGCCCGCGGGCTTCGATGGCTCGCGCCTCACACAACGATGACCTTCTCCGACGTCGCCATGACAGACATGATCTCCCTCATATCCGAGGCACGCCCAACCACGACCGTGTCGCGAATCTGGAAGTGGTCGAGGCAGGTGCCGCAGGCCATGAGGTCCACCCCGTCGGCTTCGAGCGTCTTGAATGCATCAACGACAGGCGACGAGGGGGCCAGCAGATTGACGCCAGCGTTGTAGAACGCCACTGCGTGCGGCTGTGGTGTCAACGCCGTCAGTTGCTGGACGAACTTCACCATCAGGCGCCGGCCGAGCAAGTCGTCGCCACGGCCGAGGCTGTCTCCAGAGATGACGTACATCGTGGACATAGGCAGGATTCGGGATCAGGGACCAGTATAGAACCAATCACCGTGACGATCAGTTTCTTCACACGCCCAGGTACTGCAGGTAAGGAATCCCGATGCCGATCAGCGCGGAGAGGAACAGGAGGCCGAAGACCAGGCCGAGCGTCCAGAACTCCTTGCGCGAGACGTAGCCGCTTGCGTAGAACACCGGCGCCGGTCCCGTCGCATACGGGGTGATGATGCCCATCAGCCCCAGCGAGTAGCAGAGCAGCAACGCGAACGCCTTCACTGGCACACCCGGGACAGACGCGCCTGCCGCCAGCACGACCGGCAGCAGGGCGGTCGCATGCGCGGTGATGCTGGCGAACATATAGTGCACGAGGAAGAAGACGGCGACGAGCGCCGCCATCACCGCGGTGGGCGGCAGGCCGACGAGCCCGGCCGCAGCCCCCTTCGCGAACCAGCCCACGAACCCGACCTTGTTCAGGCCCTCGGCGAGGCCGAAGAGCGTGGCCAGCAGGACCAGCACGTTCCACGCATCCTTGTGCGCCACCATCTCCT
This sequence comes from Acidobacteriota bacterium, assembly GCA_025363775.1. Taxonomy (GTDB): domain Bacteria; phylum Acidobacteriota; class Vicinamibacteria; order Vicinamibacterales; family Fen-181; genus FEN-299. The sequence continues at coordinate 3,079 of JANYLG010000080.1, forward strand.
GCCACGACACGAGACGCAGCGCGAGCATCAGCGAGATGACGACGAGCGCGACGGTGGCCGCCTCCATCACGTGGCCGCCGAAGATCCACAGCAAGATCGCCAGCAGCGCCAGCGACGCCATCGTCAACTCGTTGCGGGAGACGGGCCCCATCTTCGCGAGCTCTGACGCGGCCCACTGCGGCACGTGCACGCCACCGGTGATCGTCGGCGGATAGATCTTGTAGATCAGCCAGGGCAGCACCGCGATCAGCAGCAGGCCGATCGGGAGGAAACCCAGCACCCACTCGCCCATCGTGAAGCGATACCCAATCGTTTTCTCCACGAGGCCGAGCGCGAGAAGATTCGGGGCCAGGCCGGTCAGGAACATCGAGCTGGTGACGGCGGTCGCGGCAAACTCCGTCCAGATGACGTAGCCGCCAATCCGCCGCGCCGTCGGCCCCGGGTACGAGTCGTAGAGCGGCGGGATGTTCCGGATGATCGGGAAGATCGTGCCGGCGCTGCGCGCGGTATTGGAAGGCGTGAAGGGCGCGAGCACCAGGTCGGCCAGCATGATCGCGTAGCCGAGGCCGAGCGTCCGGCCTCCCAGCCTGCGTACCAGCACCAGGGCGATTCGCTTGCCAAGGCCGGTGTGCTCGTAGCCGAGGGCGAACATGAAGGCCGCAAACACGAGCCAGACGGTGCCGTTGGCAAACCCCGAGAGCGCGAGCGCGAGCGAGGCCGCGGGATCCGGCGCGGCCAGGCGCGACGCGGCCGCGAGCGCCATGCCGATGAAGCCCACGCCGGCGGCCGGCAACGGCTCGAGCACCAGGCCGAGAACCACCGCGGCAAATAGCGCGAAGTAGCGCCAGGCCGCCAGCGTCAGGCCGTCAGGCGCTGGGATGAGTGCCAGGCTGACACCCACCGCCACAGGCAGCAGCACGCGCCACGGAACCCGATGCAGGACAGAGTAATCTTGATGCGTGATCGTCTTTCGGGATGGGCGGTGTCAGGGCAGGAACCGGACGAGACCCTCGGTGGCGAGATGCACGCCGAACCAGACGGCCTCAGCGGCCAGAACGGCCGCGAGTAGCGTCATGCCGCCCAGGGAGACCGACCAGACCCGCGCCAGTGGCGGCGCCGACACGTCGTTCGTCGCGGGCGCCAGCAACCGGTCGATGCGGGCCCAGAGCAGCGTGCCGTCGTAGAACGCGCTGCCGACGGTCGGCAACCCGAGGGCGGGCGCCAACCGCGCGACCTTGAGGAGGGCGGACGCCAACGACACCGCGCGTTCGTCGCTCCCTCGTACCGCGCGCGCATCGGCCGCAAACTCCACGGCCGCGCGCCATCTCTGTTCCAGCGCCCGGCCCGAAGACCAGATCCCCAGCAGGTCGGGCGAACAGGCCACGAGCACCCGCTTGAGGTTGTCGCGCGCCGCGTGATGTGCCAGCTCGTGAGCCAGGCTGAGGTCCAGCTCGTCCTCGGTGAACGCCTCGACCACCGACCGTGCCATGAACACCCGCGGCCGCCGGAGGCCGGCCAGCGAGATAATCGGGGCGGCATCTGGCAGGAAGTACACGGGCAGCCGGTCGCCGGCTAGGCGCCTGGCTTCAACCGCGCGCGCCATCCAGCCTCGCTCGAGGGTGCGCGTGACGCGCGCATCGCGAACGGCGCGCCGCATCGCGAGCGCCAGGGTGACGCCGCCAAGCAGCCCGAGCGCGATCAGGCTGTACCCTGCTGACTCGTCGACGCCCTCCGGCTCGAATCGCCACTGCGCGGGCAGGAAGACGACGAACGTGAAGACGAGCGCGACGACGCCGGGCAACAGCTTCAGCGCGAGCAGCACCGCGGGCGCGCTGCGCGCGCGCAGGCGAACCGCCCCGCGTTCGACCAGCCACCAGGTTGCGGCAGCCATGGCCGACAGCCCGAGGTTGACCGCCCCGAACCACGCCAGCGCGAGGACGAGCGTGAACAGCACCTCGTTCACGGCTCTTCTCGCTCGTTCGTCGCCGGGTCGATCGCGTCCCCCGCCGTCGCGGGCCTGGTTCCCGTGCGGGCCAACTGCCGCCGCTTCGTTCTCACCAGCCGCTCCAGCTCATCCAGCAGCGCGCGGTCGCGCTCACCCACCGCTTCCACGAGGTTCGAGAGGAATGGCAGAGGGGCGGCCCATTCGCCCGCCAGGAGTCCCGAGACCACGTCGCTCGCCACGATCTGATCCAGCTGTTCCCTGGTGGCCGACGCCGAGTACACGAATGCCCGCGCGCGCTTGGTGCGCGCCAGCAGTCCCTTTCGGAACAGCCGGTCGAGCGTCGTCATGACCGTCGTGTACGCGACCTTGCCATCCAGCCGCGCGTGCACGTCGCGGACGGTGACCTCGGCGCTGGCCCAGACAATCTCGATGACCCGCTTCTCCAGTGTCCCAAGGCCCGCGCGGAGCAACTCCCGCGGCGGCCTGAAGCCCCAGAAAAGAAACCCGCCGGCGCGCGGCACCCGCATCACGCCTGCACCGCAGACTTGACCAGGCGGACCTGGGGCGCGATCAGACGGTCGAACTGCGGCAGCGGCCCCATGAGGGGACGTGCGTAGTTCTTGAACGACTCGTCGATATCGTTGAGCCCCTTCAGGAACCCCCTCGGCAGCGGCTTGGTGTTGAGGGCCACCGACTCGAGAGAGGTGAGGAAATAGTCCACCGAGTAGTCGCCCGTCCGCCGGATGGCGACCGACCCGTTCTTCTTGCCGTGCACGGCGAAGTGCACGGCAGTCTCTCCCACGTCGCGCGCCTCGCTCTTGTCCACCTCCGAGATGACCCCCAGAAACGACCTCTGGAGGTAGCCGAACGTGTCGCAGCGCACGCGCGTGATCTTCAGGCGCGCCTTGACGGCATCCGACAGCGCGTCGCCCAGCGTACTGCGGCCGGACAGCTGCAGGTTCCCGAACGGGTCCCGCTCCTCCTCGTCCTTCAGCTTCAGCAGCATCGGCACGCCATCGTCCGCCACGACCCCTTCGCACACAGCGGCGACGCAGCGCCCGCACTTCGTGTAGACGCGATCCACGTCCTCGATGAACCGGTCGATGCTGAAAGGCGCCTCCGGCACGTAGATCAGGTGCGGGCCATCGTCTGGCCACCGCCGCGCGAAGACGGACGTCGCGGTCAGGAAGCCGGAACTGCGCCCCATGACGACGCCGACGAAGACGCCCGGTATCGCGTAATTGTCGAGGTCGAGGCCGGCGAAGGCGGACACGACGAACTTGGCGGCGCTGCCGAATCCCGGGGTATGGTCGGTGACGAGGATGTCGTTGTCGATCGTCTTGGGAACGTGGATGACCCGGAGGTCGTACCCCTTCTCTTCCGCGAAGTTCGCGACGATGCGGCACGTCTCGGCGGAGTCGTTGCCGCCGATGTAGAAGAAGTACCGGACGTCGTGGCGCTGGAATACCTCGACCATCCGCTCGCAGTAGGCCGAGTCCGGCTTGTCGCGGGTGGAGCCGAGCGCCGAGGATGGCGTGATGCCGACCGTCTCGAGGTTGTGGGTGGTCACCTGCGACAGGTCGAGGAAGTCCTCGTTCACGATGCCGCGCACGCCGAATCGCGCCCCGTACACCTGCGAGATGAACGGATACTTCCGTGCCTCGAGCACCACGCCGGCGAGGCTCTGGTTGATGACAGCCGTTGGACCGCCGCCCTGCGCCACCGCCGCCTTGCCTTCGAGTCGCAACATGATGACATCCTTCAGGGAGATGAGAGGGGCCGAGTTTACCACCGAATCGCCGCCCGTGACCGGCAGCCATGAAGCGGGCAGCGACGGGGACGACGACCAGACGAGCAGGCCCTCGCTCTCGCCCAGCGACAGTAGACTGAACCGGTTACTTCGTTGGCGGAGCCGGGGTTCCCCCGTCCAGCGTGCCCGCCACCCAGTCGAGCGTGACGCGGGCGACCCGGTAGTCGCGCTGGGCGCGGGCCAGGTTCGCGCGCGACGCGGCCACGTTCAGTTCCGCGTCCTGCACCTCCAGACGCGTCTTTACCCCCAGCTCGAACCCCTTCTCGGCCAAGAACAGCAGTCGCTCGGCCTGCGTCACCGTGCCGCCGATCGCCGCGACGATCTCGGACGCCTCGCGCACGGCGTCGAGCGCGGCGCGCACTTCCAGGGCGATTGCGTCACGCAGCTTCAGCTCGTCGAGGCTGATACGGCTCAAGTCGCTCTGGGCCTGCGCCACCTGCCCCTTGGTGCGCCAGCCGTCGAAGAGCGGCACGGAGCCGAAGACGCCGGCGTTCCACAGGGAGCCGCTGGAGGAGATCGACCGCAGCCCGACCCGGCCAAGCCCCCATCCCGCGGAGAAGTCCACGCGTGGCTTGCTGGCGGCCTTCGCGATCGTGACGAGTTCGCCGTAGACCCCGCGGGTGTTCGCAAGCTCACCGAGCTCGGGACGGTTGGCGAGCGCCCTGGCGAGCACCGACTCGTACGCCGGAACCGAGTCGATCGGCATCCCGAGCGTGCCGGAGACGTCGATCTCACCCGTCTCCGCGAGCAGGTAGCCGAGCTGCATGCGCGCCACCCGCACCGCGTTCTGGCTGCGGATGACCGCCGGCCTCGCGTTCTCGACCGCCACCTGGGCCGCCAGCACGTCGTATTCGGTGGCCGTGCCCGCGGACTGGCGCTTGGTCGATTCGTCGAGGTGCCGCTGCTTCTGCGCCAGGTCCTCCGACGCAATCTTCGTGAGCTCCCGCACGGCCAGCACGTCGCAGTATGCGGTGGTCACGTCCCTCGCGACCGCTTGGCGGAACCGTCGCAGCTGCTGGTCGGCCACGCCGAAGCCCAGCTTCGCGGCGCGGATGGCTGCGCCCACCTGGCCCCACGTGAAGATCACCTGCGTCACTTTGAACTGCGCGGTCAGTGCGTCCTGGCGGCCGCTGAATATTTCCCCGATGTCGACGCTGCCACCCCCGCTGGACGACCCGCCGGACGACCCGCCCGTAGAGAACATCTTGAACAGATCCTGCTGGCGATTATCGAAGTTGCGGACAAACGAGCCGGAGAAGGAGGCGTGCGGCAGCGCATACGCCCGCTCCTCGAGGTACTTGCCCTGGATCCACTTCTGATACTCGATCGCCTTCTGGATATCGCGGTTCTTCGCCGCCGCGATCGATAGCGCCTCGTCCAGCGTCAGGAGCTTGGCCCCGCCCTGGGATGCAGCCTGTTTCGCCGCCTGCCCGATGATCACCGACAGCGAACCAGGGGCGCCTCCCGCGGCCGGCTGCACCGACTGGGCCGACGCCTGCGCCGCTCCGCCGGCCACCAGCGCCAGGATCACGAGGCTGATGGCCCCGGCCTTCGCGTGTCGTGCGCCCTTCCTGAACATCCACGCCGAGAGGTCGTCGAGGATCGAATAGACGACGGGCACGACGATGAGCGTCAGCAGCGTCGAGGTGATCAGTCCGCCGACGACGGCGCGGGCCATCGGGGCGCGCATCTCCGCACCCTCGCCAATCGCAAAAAACAGGGGCAGCATGCCGAAGATCATCGCCGACGTGGTCATCATGATCGGGCGAAGCCGCGTCCGGCCAGCGGTGATCAGCGCAGTCCGCCGGTCCATTCCCCGCCCTCGCAGCACCTTGGTGTAGTCCACCAGCAGGATCGCGTTCTTCGTCACGAGGCCCATCAGCATGATGAGTCCTATGAGCGACATGATGTTGATGGTGTCGCCGGTCAGCACGAGCGTGCCGGCCATCCCGACGATCGACAGCGGCAGCGACAGCATGATCGACAGCGGGTCGATGAACGACTCGAACTGCGCCGCGAGGATCAGGTAGACGAAGAGAATCGCAAGCAGCAGCGCCTCGCCCATGTAGCCGAACGACTCGATCATCATCTCGGTGTCACCACCCTGCACCAGCTTGTAGCCCGGAGCCAGGTTCAGTGTCTCCCCGGCTTTCATCGCGAGGTTGCTGGCGGTTCCGAGCGGCAGGTTGTCGAGGTTCGCGCTCACCGTGACCTGCCTCGAGAGGTCCTTTCGGCTGATCTCGGCGGGCGACGTGGCGCGGGTGAACGTCACCAGGTCGGCCAGCGGCACGAGCGTCGCGCCCTGCGCCCCCGGGACCGTCACCTTCAGGTCGCGAATCTGCGACACGTCGGCGCGCAGCGCCTGCTGCAGGCGCACGCGGACGTTGACCGCCTCCCCTTCCTCGTCCTCGTAGGTCGAGACCGCCTGGCCGCCCACGAGCAGGGCGACGGTGTTCGCCACGGCGCCGCTCCCGAGGCCCGACGCGGCCGCGCGTTCGCGGTTCACCACCAGGCGATACTCCGGCAGGTCCTGCTCCATCGTCGCCTCGATGTCCACGATGCCGGGGATCTTGTACATCTCCTCCTTCAGCCGCGCCGCGTACTGCTTCAACGTGGCGATGTCGTCCCCCTGAACGGCCACGGTCAGCGGCCGCTGGAACGAAGAGGGATCATCGAGGAAGTTGAGCACGACGCCAGGGATCTTCTCGAGCCGGTGCCGCGCGTCGTGCACGAACGCCTTCACGCCGCGCCCGCCCTCTTTCTTCGACACCAGCTTCACGAACACCATCCCGTCGCGGACGGTCTCGGCGTCGCCCGAACCGATCGAGGCGTACGTGTACTGCACGTCCTTGAACTTGGACAGCGCCTTCAGCACCTCCCCCATCCTGCCGCGGGTCTCGGCGATCGACGAGCCGGGCGCGCTCTTGAACTTCAGCGCGAACTCGCCCTGGTCCATCGTCGGCTGGAACTCGGTCTGGAGGATGCCGAACACGGCGAGGCCGCCGACGAATGCGGCGATGGCCGCACCCACCACCACCAGGCGATGGTCCAACGCCCACGCGATGACGCCCTTGTATCGCTCGGCCATCCACTCGAACCCGTCGTTGAACCGGTCCAGGGCCCGCTGGATGAGGTTCCGCTTGCCTTTCCGCTCGATGTCCGGGTCGTGCCAACGCGACGACAGCATCGGGTCGAGCGTGAATGACACGAACAACGACACCAGCACAGCGAAGGCGACCGTCAGGCCGAACTGGTAGAAGAACCGGCCGATGATGCCCTTCATGAACGCCACCGGCACGAACACCGCGATGATCGACATCGAGGTGGCCAGGACGGCGAGTCCGATCTCGGCCGTCCCCTGGCGGGCCGCCTCGAAGTGATCCTCACCCCGCTCGAGGTGGCGAACGATATTCTCCCGCACGACGATCGCGTCGTCGATCAGGAGGCCGATGGCGAGCGACAGCGCCATCAGCGTCAGCGTATTGATCGTCATGTTCAGGAAGTACATGACGATGAACGACGAGATGACCGAGATGGGCAGTGTGAGCCCGGTGATGACCGTCGATCGCCAGGAATTGAGGAAGAGGAAGACGATGACGATGGTCAGAAAGCCGCCCAGCAACAGCGTGTTGTACACGTCGGCCACCGACTCCCGGATGAAGCCGGACGTGTCGCGGACCACCTGAATCTCGGTGCCAGGCGGCATCTCCTTCTGCAGTGTGCCCACGGCCGCGAGCACCGCGTCCACCACCTCCACGGTGTTCGCCTTCGTCTGCTTGGTGATGTCGATTGCCACCGCCGGCTTGCCGTTGATCAGCGCCAGCGAACGCTGCTCCTCGACCCCGTCATCGATCGTGGCCACATCGCCCAGCGTAATCGGCTGCCCGGCCCGGCGGGTGATGACCATCTGGCGGTAGTCCGCGGCATCCCGCGGCTTCCCGCTGATGCGGAGCGGCATCTCGGTGACGCCCTGCGTCAGCCGGCCGAGCGGCGTGTTGACGTTCTCGGACGCGAGGCCGCCCACGACCTCGTCGACATCCATGCCGAGTGCCGCCAGGCGCGCGGGGTCCAGGTTGACGGCGATTTCGCGCTTGGACGACCCGATCAGCTTGGCCTTCGCCACGCCCTGGATGCTCTCCAGGCGGCGCTTGATCTTCCGATCGGCCAGCGTCGTCAGCTCCCGCGGCGGCATGGTCTTGGACTGCACCGCCAGCGAGATGACCGGCATCGCATTGAAGTCGAACTTCTGGATGACCGGTTCCTTCATCCCCTCGGGCAGCTCGCGCCGCACCGCGTTGATCTTCGCCCTCGCCTCCTGCGAGACGTCGTTGACCTTCACCTCGAGGTTGAACTCGACGATGACGGACGAGAGCCCTTCACGGGAAATCGAGTTGACGTGCTTCACGCCCGCGATCGGGTTCACCGCCTCCTCGATCTTCTTGCTCACCTCGCGCTCGACCGTCTCGGGCGACGCGCCGGGATATTCCGTGATGATCGACAGGACCGGGATCTCAACGTCCGGCATCATGTCGATCGGCAGCCGCCGGAACGAGAAGACGCCGAGGGTCACCAGCGTGAGTATCATCACGGTGGCGACAACCGGACGTTTGATGGAGAGGTTCGAGAGAAACATGGCTATGCCCCTTCACCTTTGGACACGACGACGCGGTCGCCTTCCCGAAGCGCGAAGCCGCCGCGCGTCACCACCTGGTCGCCTGGCTGCACGCCGGACAGCACCTCGACCGACGCCCCGTTGGCCGCGCCCGTCGTGATGACGCGTTTTTGCGCCTTGTCGCCGCTCACCACGAACACCTCGGCTTTGCCGGTGTCGAGGCTCCAGTTGAGAAGGGCTTCCTTGCGGACCTGCAGCACGCCGGTGCGCGTGCCGACGATGATGCGCCCCTTCACGAAGGCGCCGCCCCGGAGGACGCCGTCGGGGTTCGACACCTGGGCGATCACTTTCGTCGACCGGCTGGCCGGGTCGATCGCCGGGTTGATGAACATCACCTTGCCCGTGAACGCGCGGCCGGGCTGCGTCTCGGTGGAAAACTCCAGCGGCTGGCCGACCCGCACCAAGGCGAGGCGCGAAGAGGGCACGGACACCGTCAGGTCGAGCGCCCGGTTGTCGACGATGCGGAACATCGACGCGTTGCCACCCATGTTCTCGACGCGATCGCCGACGCTGACGCCCCGGAACGCGACCACGCCGTCCATCGGCGCGGTGATGAACCCCTTGGTCAGGTGCGTCTCGGCCGTCTTGATCTGCGCGCGGGCCGCCACCATCGCTGCTTCCGCCGCCTCCACCGCCGTCTTCGCATCGTCGAGCGCCTGCGGCGTGATGAGGCCGTACTGCTTCAACTGCAGCGCGCGCTCGTGCTCGCGACGCGCACGGTTCTCGCCCACCTTGGCCTGCGCCTCGGCGGCTTTCAGCGTCTCGATCCCGGCCTCGGCTTCGCGCGTGTCGAGCCGCGCCAGACGCGCGCCGCGCTTCACGGGAACCCACTCGGTGACGTAGACGTCGGTGACGACTCCGGTCACCTCGGACTTCACCTCGGCGGAGAACTTCGCCTCCAGCGTGCCGACCACGTCCACGCTCTCCTGCAGGTCGGTGGGCGTGACTGCGTCGACGGTGACCGCCACCGGGGGCCGCCCGGCTTCCATCGACTGCGAGTCAGCCTGCTTTGAACATGCGGCCGCCGTCGCGATGGCGATGCCGAGCATGATGATTCCGGTTGGTCGTGCGATGCGTGTCATGGCCGTCGTTCTCCTTGCTGCCCCTGCTCTCGAAGGACGCCATCGAATATCAGTCCGATGACGCGCCGCATGGTATCGAGTCCAATTGGTTCGAAGCCGTAGTGGATCTGCCGTACCGCAAACACGCCGATGACGCCCATGATCACCAGCGACACGTCGGCCGCCGAGGCAGCCGCGGCGATTTCGCCGGCCGCCTGCCCCTCCTCGACGATTCGACGGACTGCGGCCTCGAGCCGGCGGTCGAAGAGCGTGAAGTCGAACGGTGGCGCACCTTCGACGGGGCCGAAGAAGGTGGCGTGAGCCACGCGAACCACCGGCACGTGCTCCTGGAAGAGGCCGTGGAGGTCCTCGCAGAGGGCTTCCAACCGCTGACGCGCCGTGCCCTTCCGGGCGACCGCTCGTTCCATGGCCGCCGCGAACTCGCGACAGGCCTCGTCGAGCACCGTCGTCAGCAGCCGCTCCTTGCTGCCAAAATGGTAGTAGAGCGCGGGCTTTGTGACGCCAGCGATCTCGACGATTTCCCGGACCGACGCGGCGGCGTAGCCCTTTCGGTCGAAAACACAGACTGCGGCACGGAGCAGGCGGCTGCGCGTCCGTTCGTCCGTTTCTGCCGGCGCTACGTCTGCCGCCGCGCCTGGTTCGATTGTTCCCATCAAGTTCCTCATGGACGCCGAATCGGCGTACCTACCGTTCGGTAGCACCACAGATCGGGATACGGGCGAGGCAGGCGGGAAGTTCCAGTCTGAGGTTTACTGGAACAGGAACGAATACCTACCGGTCGGTAGTATAGCAGGGATCGGGGATCTGGGGGTCGGGAAGTCAGGGAAGTCAGGGAAGTCAGGGAAGTCGGGAAGTCAGGAAGTCGGGAGGTCGGGAAGTCAGGAGGTCGGGAGGTCGAGGCACGAGACCATCGCATCACCGAATACTGTGAGCATCTGCCGCCAAGGCAATGGCATGAGTCCCGGAAGACCCACGTTTCGAACGGGTTCCGCCTGCTCGGCCTTCTGCGTGCCCAGGCCACAGTGAACCGGCCGGCACAGGCCGTCGCCTGCGCCAGCCGGAAGCCACCTTTACCTCACCCTCAGCTGCCCGCGCGCGACGCGGCCTTTGCTGGCGGGGTCACGAGCGCGTTGAACAGGAACTTGTAGGTGCCGAGGGTCTGGGCGCGATTCTGCGTCCGGAACCCGATCAGGACGACCTTTCCCAGCCCATAGCCGATCGACGCCATCGCCGTCTTGCCGGCGATGTACTTCTCGCCGTTCAGCCACCCACTCCGCTCCACGTTGCGGTCGGCGTAGCGGACGACGATGTCATTGCGGTCATTGAAGTCCGTCGCGACGACGTCGAAGGCGGCGCTGTAATGGAAGAGCACCAGACCTTCGGACGGCATGCCGTAGGCCAGGGGGTGCCCGTTGTCGATCTTCACGCGCAGGGTCGAGCCCGGGCAGAAGAACTCCTTGGCGCTGAGCCCATCGACGACGTTGCGCACGGGCAGTCCGAGCTTCGTGATGGCAAAGTCCGTTGCCCCGCCCAGCGTCACCAGGGTCCCGCCCTTCTGCACGAAGTCCTTGATCGCGTTGACGCCATCGTTGCCGATGCCGCTTCGGTACTCGGGCGGTGTCGTGTCGGGCACCCCGTCGAAGCGGCGGGCGCCGAATTCGCCGCCGCCGCCGCGCCGCGCCGTCGGCTCGCCCGTGATCGTGCCCGTCGAGTCGTCGGCGAAGATGAACACGTCGTAGCTGAGGTTGAGATTCCCCTTCTGGATCTCGGCGTCGTAGACGTTCTTGAACTGGAACGCGAACTGCTCGAAGACCCAGCGGGTCCAGCCCTCGTCCATATTTCCGCCGCGATAACGCTGGTACATGCCGATCCGCATCCGCTTCAGATCGTGGGCCGGCTTGGGTTCCGCTTTCAACGGGTTGAAGTCCGTACCGATCGTCTTCGCGATCTCGGCGAGCACCCCCTCCGGCGCCGAGGCCGGCACGACGAAGTCGCCGGCGCGCACGCCGTCGCCCGTCGCATCGACGCGCCTGACCGGCACGTTCTTGTCGAAGAGCAGGTTCATCGCCTTGAACGCGTCGTTCGACCGGCCGTCGATCACGTACCCGGCCATGCCCTTCGCCACCTTGCCGGCAGGGACGATCGCCGCGGCCACCCTCGCGAAGTCGCCCTTGACTGCTTCGTCGAGCGGATCGACCTTGATGCCCATGAAGTCGGAGAGGACGTCCTGCGCCATGTCGTACGGACGGATCGGCGTGCCGTCCGCCTGCCGGGTCCATTCGTTGTCCGGGTAGTGCGTCTCGCCGAGCAGGTAGCGGATGAGGCCCATCTTCGGCTGCGCCAGCGTCACGTAGAACGATCCCGGCGGGTAGATCGCGCCGTCGAACGTCGTGAACCCCCTGGCCGACTGCATCACCTCGATCCCCTGGGCCAGCAGCGCGTTGATCAGCTTGGTGCGCGTGAGCGGGTCGTGCTGGGTGGCGGAGATGGCATACGCCGCCGGCCTGCCTTTTGCGCCCCGATCGGTCTGACGACTCGCCTTCAGGTACGTGTCCCAGACGATCGTTTCGGCGTTGCGCGCGACGCAGTCGAGCAGCCCCCAGGCGCCGACCTTCTGCCGGTCGACGATCCCCCGGAGGGTCCACCATCCGCCGGGCCAGGGGTTCGGGAAGTTCATCTGCTCCTCTGTCGGACGCTGCAGGTTGCGCGCGGCGCCGGTCAGCTGACTCGGATCGATGTAGAGCGGCGTGGCCAGCCGCGCGCTCGCCGATTCGGTCAGCATTCCCGCGATGTTGTGGAAGGGCGTGATCCAGTGGAAGCCGAAATGGCCCCACCCCGAGTACTGCCCGTTGTTCATCACGCCGGACAGGGCTGCCTCCTCCGCCTTGTTCGCCATCTCGCCGCCGTACCAGGCCGCCTCGCGCCAGACGAGCGGGTCGGCGAGAGGACGCACCGGTTCCGCGTAGGGCGGAAAGAAGATGCGCGCGCCGTAGCCGCCCATATGATGGAAATCGAAGTACGCGGCCGGCTTCCACTCCGTGAACAGCAGCCTGCCGACATACTGCGACTCCTTCATATTCATCGTCAGGGCGTCGCGGTTGTTGTCGTGGCCGATGTACTTGTTGTAGAGCCACGGCGGATTGGACCCTTCGTACTCCGTGCCCAGGTACTTGTTGTACCAGTCGGTCACCATGATCTGGCCATCGGGATTGAAGGACGGAACCAGGAGGAACACAACGTTGTCGAGGATTCGCTGGGCCTCCGCGTCCTGGCGGGTCAGCAGGTCGTAGACGAGTTCGGGGGACATCTGCGCCCCGCCAATCTCGGTGGCGTGCATGCTCATGGTCATGCAGACGAAGGGCTTGCTCGCCGCCGCGAGCGTCTTGATCTCGGCCTCGGGAATGCCGCGCGGATCGCTCAGCTTCAAGTTGTTCTGGCGGAGCTGCTCGAGGTTCTTGTGGTTGGCCGGGGAGGTGATGATGAGCAGCAGGAACGGGTTGCCCATCTCGGTCGGCCCCATGGTGACGACCTTCAGCTTGCCTGCGCCTTGCTTCTCCTGCAGCTGGTAGTACTCGACGAGCTTGTCCCAGCGGGCTATCTTGCGATCGGCCCCCATCCGGAACCCGAAGAACTTCTCCGGCGAGGTGACCTGCCCCTGCGCATGGATTGTCGGTACACTGGAGGCGGCGAGCGCCATCCCCAGGAGCGCAATCAGGAGTGGAAGGCGCGTGACGGTTCTTCTCATTCGATCCTCCGTGTAGAAATTCCGCCACACTCGCGATGGGCGGAGTCAATCTCCCGGCGCCGCTGCCAGGAGCAGCGCCTGAAGGGCCTGGCCGGGTCAGCGACGGCCTGGCCGACGGTGATCATACTCGCGCGCCGCGCAGAAGTCCCGTCGGGGCGGGCTCGTGGGTGCTCGATGCCCCAAAGTTGCGGCTACCATTCCCTGCCGCTACCAGAAATCCCGAACCTCTGGCAATACCCTGCGTGAACTCTTTCTTGTGCGGTGGCTTTCGGCACCCAACTGAACCTACCTGGGCGACACGAAGGCGGCCACTCAGCTCGTTGACTCGGCCCAATGGTGTGAACTACATTTCACTTCGGTGGCCACTGAGAAACTGGATACCCTCGTCCGCCGCGAGCAGATCATTCAGGCGGCACTGAGCCTCATCGGGAGTCATGGCCTGCGGCGATTGAGCGTGGCCAGCCTCGCCCGGCGGGTCGGCCTCGTGCCCTCCGCGCTGTACCGGCACTTCAAGGGTAAGGAGGACGTGATCGAGGCCGTCCTCCAGCACATCCGTGACAGCCTGCAACAGAACGTGCGCGTCGTCCGCGACGAGACGACCGATGCGCTCGAGCGACTGCGACGACTCCTGATGCGGCACCTCGCTCTGGTCCGGGACAACGGCGCGCTCCCCCGCATCGTCTTTTCGGAGGAGGTCTACGCGGGACGGCGGGATCGCCGGGCGCGGATGTTCGCCGGTATTCGCAAATATCTCGACGAGGTGGCCGCGATCGTTCAACAGGGACAGGCCGAGGGACAGATACGGTCCGACGTCGATCCGGAGACCGTCGCCACACTCTTCCTCGGGCTCATCCAGCCGGGCGCCATCCTCTGGCACATGAGTGATGGCGCGTTTGACGTGACCCGCCATGCCGAGCGAGGGTGGCGACTCCTCAGCGAGACACTCCGGACGACACAGCAGCCCGTGCCGCGCACGCGAACGAAGAAACGGCGATGAACCGCCGACGGTGGCCGCCGCGAACGGCCCGCCCCGATCGGCACTTCACGGGAGATCAACATCATGCATCCGTCTGAAGAGACCACCTTCCTGTCACCCTGGTGGCGGCATTCGGTGATCCTCGTGATGATCGCGGGCTTCGCCGTGCTGTCCTACATCACCGTCCGGACCTACACCGACGCCCCGCCCATTCCCAACCGTGTCGAGGACACCTCGGGCCGCACGCTGTTCACGTCGGCCGACATCCTGCGCGGGCAGGAGGTGTTCCTGAAATACGGCCTGATGGAACACGGAACGCTCTGGGGCCATGGGGCGTACCTCGGCCCGGACTACAGCGCCGACACGGTGCACGAGGCGGTCGAGGTGGGGCGTGACACGCTCGCACAGACGCGGTACGGGCGACCGTACGCCGCCCTCGAGGCTGGAGCCGCCGCCGAGATCGCCGACGCCGTGCGTCGCACGCTGAAGGAGAATCGGTACGATCCGGCAACCGGGACACTCCGCTTCACGGAGATCGAAGCGGCCGCGTTCGCCGCGTCCCGGCAGCACTGGGGCGACTTCTTCTCGGGTCCAACGGCGGCCGCCGGTTTACCGCTGAAGTACATCCGCGAGCGCAGCGAGCTCGACGACCTGGCCACGTACTTCACCTGGGCCGCCTGGGCGGCTGTCGCCAATCGCCCGGGGAAGGACTACTCCTACACCAACAACTGGCCCTACGATCCGGCCGCGGGGAACACGCCCAGCGGCCCGACGTACCTGTGGAGTGCGTTGAGCCTTATCAGCTTGCTTGCCGGACTCGGCACCGTCCTCTTCTTGTTCGGGCGTTTTGATTTTCTTGGCTGGCACCAGTCGTCCACCACGGCGCACTCGCACGACAGTCGCGTGTTGGCGTGGACATGGACCCCGAGTCAACGCGCGACGGCCTGGTACTTCGCCGTCGTCGCGGCACTCTTCCTGGCGCAGACCCTTCTCGGCGGAGTGATTGCGCATTACCGCGTCGAGCCCGGCGGGTTCTACGGCGTCGACCTGTCGCGCCTGCTTCCCTACACCCTGGCCCGCACGTGGCACCTGCAGCTCGCGATCTTCTGGATCGCCACTGCCTGGGTCGCGGGCGGACTCCTGCTGGCGCCGCTCGTCGGCGGCGCGGAACCCCGCGGGCAGCGTACTGGCGTCGTCGTGCTGCTCGTTGCCCTGGCTGTCGTCGTGTTCGGCAGCCTGTTCGGGGAGTATCTGGGCATCAACGGCGCCTTGGGTGAGGCATGGTTCTGGCTGGGCCACCAGGGATCCGAGTACCTGGACCTGGGCCGGTTCTGGCAGATCCTGCTCGCGGCCAGTCTCGTGTTCTGGCTGGTGCTGTTGTACAGGGCGTTGCGGCCGGTCATGCGGCGCGGCAACCGGTCGGAGCTTGGCGCGTTGTTCCTGTACGCCGCCGCGGCGATCCCGATCTTCTATCTGCCGGCGCTCTTTTTCGGCCCGCACACGAACTTCGCCGTCATCGACAACTGGCGTTTCTGGATCATCCATCTGTGGGTCGAGGGCTTCTTCGAACTGTTCGCGACCGTCCTCGTGGCGGTGATGTTCCATCTCCTGGGGCTCGTGACGGCGAAGACGGCTACCCGCGTCGTGTACCTCGACGCGATTCTCTACCTGGGCGGGGGCATCCTCGGCACCGGCCACCACTGGTATTTCACGGGTCAGGGGACGCTGAACATGGGCGTGGCCGCCTGCTTCTCGGCCCTGGAGGTCGTGCCCCTCACCCTCCTGACGCTCGATGCCTGGGACTTCATCCGCCTGAGAAGCCGTCGGTGCGAGGAGTGCGGGGAGGCACTGTCGAATCGCTACCGCTGGACGGTCAACTTCCTCATGGCTGTCGGCGTCTGGAACTTCGTCGGAGCTGGGATATTCGGCTTCCTGATCAATCTCCCCATCGTGTCGTATTTCGAGGTCGGCACCGTGTTGACCCCCAACCACGGGCACGCCGCGCTGTTCGGCGTATTCGGCATGCTGGCGCTCGCGGTGGTCGTCTTCGGGCTCCGCGCGCTGGCATCGGAGGCCGCGTGGGCTCGCGTGGAACGCCTCATCACACTCGGCTTCTGGGGGCTCAATGTCGGCCTCGCGCTGATGATCGTCCTGGACCTCTTTCCGGCCGGCGTGCTGCAGCTGTGGGACGCGATCGAGAACGGATACTGGCACGCCCGGCAACCGGCATTTACGATGAGCGGGTGGTTCCATGCGCTCGAGTGGGTTCGCCTGGTTGGGGACGGCGTGTTCCTGGTGGCAGGCGTGGTGCCGCTGGTCACCGCGACACTCATGGTGGTCCTCGCGCCGGGCGCGCATCGATCGGAGGAGCGGACACTCCCGTTGTGATACTTGTGGCAGAGGCCTTTCCCCTGGGCGCGCGGTGAGCGACACGTGCGAGGACCTCGGAATCGACAAGGGCCTCGCTCCGGGTTTCAACGACTCGGTCCTTTGGAATCAATAACTTTTGGCGCGCGGAATGGCACACGTCACCGAGACATGGGCAGCCGGGCACATCGACGGACTTGCCGGGACCCGGCGCCCCGGCGATGACCTCGCTAGTGCCGCATGCCCGACGGTTTCTTGCCCATAGCGTCGAGACCCGCCTTCAAGCCGGCGGCCACGCGTTCCGGCGTGTCGTGGGCCCAGAAATGCATAAAGTACAGGTCCGGACTCCCGTCGATCATGTGGTTGTGAAGGGCGGTCACGTCGATGCCGTGCGCGCGGAGCGCGGAAATCACGGGGTTGACCTCGTCACCCATCAGCACGAAGTCGCCGGTCGATGCGACCTTTCCGGGCTCCGCCGCCTGGATGTTTACCGACGTGGCCATGCCCATCGCCGGAGGAAGCGTCACGCCCATCATCGTGATCGGCTCCGGCCGCGGCTTGGAGAGCCCCAGGACTCCACCCTTCACGGAGCCCTTCAGCCCAAGCGTTTGCTGGATCTGGTCGGCTCCGGGCAGGTCCTGGTTGGCAACAACCACTGCCGAATCGGTGAGCGGCGTGGCGGTCAGCGCGAGCGCCGCCTCGAGCGATGAGGCCAGGCGGGCTGCGGGGCCACGGCCCCAGAAATGGACGTACATGAGGCGCGGAGTCTCACCGAGCAGATGGTTGTGGATGGCGGTCACCTCGATGTGTTCCGCCCGCAACTTCCCGACGACAGGGTTCACCTCGGTCTCGGTGAGCGCCAAGTCCCCGTGGGTGACGGCCTCGGCATCGACCGCTTTGAAGGCCGCCCAGCCGGTCAGCGCCAGGCCCGGCTTGATCGCGACGCCGTCCACCGTGACGTGGAGGTCTGTTCGCGGGAAAGAGACCTTGTAGACGTCGCCGCTCAACTGGCCTGCCTTGCCGATCGCCCGGTCGATCGCCGCGGTGTCGAGTGAAGCCGCCTGCGCGCCGCTGCTCCGGGGTGCCGCGACGACCAACGCCGCGGCGGCCAGCAGCACGGACGCCGCCGAAAGAGCCATCTGAAGTGGGGGCTTGCCTGTCATATGCTATCGTCCTTTCTGGGTGCGCCTGGCCGGGCGCCGAATCTGTTTTTTCACACCGGCCGACGCCAGCACGCTGGCGGATGACCGATAGAGGGCCTCGAAGACGACGATGCCGTGTTCGAGTAGTTCCTCGTCTCGTGGAAACACCTGCCGCATGCCATCAATCAGCCGACCCACCGTGGCGGTCTCCGGTAGGTTGTACCGGCTCTCCTTGAGATCCAGGTCGTGTACGAGGCGACCGAGTTGGGCGACCGCCTGGTCGGTGATGCCGAATCGCTCGGACAAGACCTCAAAGGTGCACCGATCGCCGTGGTGGCTGAACTCGACGCCGTACATGTCGAAGGGGACGGCCTTCGACGAGGCGGGTGGCCTGTCACCAAATAGAAAGCGGGCCGCAGGATCGATGAATCGCCGGATGAGCCAGGCCGATCCCGATCGATCGATCCCGGGGCGTGGGCGAGTCAGCCAGATCTTTCCGCGATAATTCTCCGACCGAAGGACAGTGCCTGGTCCGGATGGTTCACGGGACTCGGTCACAGGTCCGACAACCAGGCGCTCGAGCACGACAATCGCCTCGTGAGCCTCCTCTCGGCCACTCGCTCCGAAGAAGTCGGTCGCAGCCACCTGCGCAAACCTGTCGCGCACCTGCCGCACGGCCCGCTGCAGGCGACGCAGATCGGTCCCCCTCATGGCGCCCGCCTGGGCCGAGTTCCGCGTCAGAACCCGCACGTCCTCTCCGATGGCCTCGAAGAGACGCTCGCGGTCCGCGCGAAACGCTGCGACGATGTCGTCGTGCGCGAGCGAGTCGATCGTGTCGGCGGCAAACACGGTGGCCTCACCCCTGTTCGCGAGGATCTCCGCCTTCATCCACTCGAAGTCCTCGCGCGCCTGCGGTGAGTTGGGCAGGGCGTAGACGGCGTTCCGTATGGCCACCGCCCCGAGCTGCTGGAGCCGGCGCCAGGTCTGTACGCGCGCCTTCGACGGGCTCGTCGGGAGCTGGTGAACAAGGAGCAACCACTGGCCGGCCTTCCCGGCGCCGCGGGCTGACGACCCGCCGCCTTTCCCGCTCGAGCTGGAACGACGCCTGGCATGCGATGTATCATCGACCACATACCATTAGTAACAAACATTACGGTGCGCGTCAATCGAGAGCGGCCACCGCCGATCTGGCGCCCCAAGACAGGAGAGGCCGGGCCGGCTGAACGCGGAGGCCGCCAGCACACGTGGAGGCGACACCATGAAGTGGATCACCCGATCGGATGTGCGCGTGGATCGCGTGGCGTGTCCCTGGCTGATCAGACGATTCATCGATCCGGAGGCGGAGTTCCTCTTCGTCCCCGAATCCGACCTGCTGGCAAGGGCCCGTGAAACCGGCGCAACACCATTCGATGCGCCCCGGCTCGCTGAGGTCAGGCTGAACCATCGCGGCGACCGGTGCACCTTCGAGGCCTTCCTGGAGGACTACCACTTGACCGACCCCGCACTCGAGCGCCTCAGCCTGATTGTCCGGGCGGCCGACATCAAGGGACAGGAGCACGTCGCGCTGGAAGGCCTCGGGCTTCGGGCGGTCGCCGTGGGGTTCGCGCTGACCGGCGTCACGGACAGCGAGCGGCTTGCCGGCCAGGAGCCCATGTACGACGCGCTCTACGCCTATGCGGCGCGCAGCGGTTCATGACCCGGCCCTCGCTTGGACGCACGGCCACGCTGATGTTCGGGGCCGCGTTCCTGCGGTCGCTCGGCGTCGGCCTGACCGGCGTCCTGCTGGGGCTGTACCTCTCGCAC
This sequence comes from Acidobacteriota bacterium, assembly GCA_025363775.1. Lineage (GTDB taxonomy): Bacteria > Acidobacteriota > Vicinamibacteria > Vicinamibacterales > Fen-181 > FEN-299. The sequence goes on from JANYLG010000080.1 coordinate 22,621, forward strand.
CTCCAGTTCTCGCCCGCAGAGGTCGGGGCGATGGTCGCGACCGGGCTCGCAGGCGTGGTCTGCGCCCAGTCCCTCGTAGCAATCGCCGGCGATCGCTTCGGCCGGCGCCGATCGCTTGTGACCCTGGCGCTTCTCACGGGAGCAGGCGGATTGGGCCTGGGGCTGGTCCCAACCGGCGCGATGGTGTTCGTGGTGGCGTTTGTCGGCATGGTGAACGGGATGGGGCGGGATCGCGGAGCCGCGTCCGCGCTCGAACAGGCCATCCTCCCGGGCACCGTCCCTGACGACCAGCGCACCTGGCGGCTCGCGCAGTACAACGTGGTCCTCGACACCGGCCACGCGCTTGGTGCGCTGGGCGCGGTCTTGCCTCTGTTGCTCCGACGGACCATCGACATCGGCCCGCTCGGCGCGTATCGCGTGACGTTTGTCGTCTACGGTGCACTGGGTTTCGTCGGCGCACTCCTGTACCTGGCCCTTCCAGCCGACATCGAGGTCGCGCGCGTGCCTTCCCCATCGGCCCCACCCGACGCGAGACTCGCGCCTGAATCGCGAGCGAGGATCACGAAACTCGCCGCCCTGCTGGGCCTCGACAGCCTTGGCGGGGGCTTCCTGAGTGGCTCCCTGCTCGCCTACTGGTTCTTCCGGAGGTACGGCCTGGCAGAGGACTCGCTGGCGGTCCTCTTCTTCGTCAGCCGTCTGCTGAACGCGGCGTCACATCTGGCCGCCGCGTGGATGGCGCGCCGAATCGGCCTGCTGAACACCATGGTCTTCACGCACATCCCGTCGAGCCTCTCGTTGCTGGCCGTTCCCTTCGCCCCGTCCCTGGGCTGGGCGTTGGCGTTGTTCCTGGTGCGCGAATCGCTGGCGGAGATGGACGTCCCGACGCGACAGTCGTACGTGGCCGCGATGGTGCGGCCCGAGGAACGGACGCGGGCGAGCGGAATCACGAACCTCGCCCGGAACGTCGGGTGGGCCGCCGGCCCGTCGCTCGCCGGCCTGTCGATGCAGCACGTGCTGCTCGCCTCTCCCCTGTTCCTCGGGGCGGCGATCAAGATTGTCTACGACGTCCTGCTCTACGCGTCGTTCCGGCACGTCGCGCCGCCCGAGGAACGGGCGGCACCTCTGATCCGCTCGAGGCGAGTCCCGAAGGCGTATTGATGTCGAACGACACCGGCGACTCCCGATCGGCCGAGCCGCCGGGTCATCTGTCATAGCAGGTGGCGCCGGGCCTTCACGCGGGCCGGTCGTTGTCGGCGAAGCCACCGTCGAGCGAGACGATTCTCTCCGTGTGCTGGGGATGGACCCCATGCGCGCGCGCCCATGTGGTCACACGCGAGGGACACGGCATCGGATTTCGACGAACAGCCGCAAGACCCCTACGCGCCCAGTGAGGAATCGGGCGATTCCCGCTACGATGAGGGGCACCGCTTCGTCGCCAGCGCGTTGTTCAACCTGCCGATCGGGGACGAAGACGACCTGCCCCCCGGAAGCGCCGCGCCAGGCGCCTTCCATCGACCGCGACCCTGGACCTGCGCCTGCTCAAATACTTCAAGGTGAAACCGCACGGGAAGCTCGATCTGGGGACGATTCTCGTGGTCGAGGACGAGGCCAAGGTGGCTCAGGCTCTGCAGGAAGGGCGGCACGCCAAAGGGTGAGACGCGGTTTCGGATCATGCTGCCCCGCAGCTAGCCCGGAGGCTACGATAAGAGCGGAGGAAGATCGATGAAGCGTGCAATCTCGTTCGTCATCGTATTTGTCGCGACCGCGGTCGTGGGGGCGCAGACCCAGACGGCCAAGACATTCACGTTCGATCAGGACACGGTCGGCGCGCCGCCGCACGGATTCTCGACAGCGCTCACAGGCCAGGGAAAGCCAGGCGTGTGGGTCGTCAGGAAGGACGCGCAGTCGCCGGACCGCGGCAACGTCCTCGCGCAAACGGACGCCGACCCGACGGACTCTCGGTTTCCCGTGTGCATCCTCGACGACCTGTCCGTCAAGGACCTCGACCTCAGCGTCCTGATCAAGCCTGTCACGGGTCGCGGGGACCAGGCGGCCGGCCTCGTCTGGCGGTATCAGGACGCCAACAACTACTACATCGTCCGCGCCAACGCCCTGGAGCACAATGTCGTGCTCTACAAGGTGCAGAATGGTCGCCGGACCGACTTGCCGCTGAGGGGGGCGGGCCGCACGTACGGCAAGAAGGTCACGGTGCCGTCCGGACAGTGGAGCACGCTGCGCGTAACAGCCGCCGGACCGCTGTTCACCGTCTATTTCAATGGCGAGAAGCTGTACGAGGTCGAGGACGCGACATTCCCTGGCGCCGGCAAGGTGGGCGTCTGGACGAAGGCGGACTCGGTCACGTATTTCGACAACCTGAGCATCAGTCCCAAGTGATGGATACGTGATGCGGCGCCGCGGCTGTGCCGGCCAGGCCCCAGTATTCAAGGCGCTGCTCGCATTTCTGAGGTCTGGCCCGTGGATGGACGTCGTCGGTCGGGTCTTATGTGGTTCCTGGCGCTGTGTCCTGGAATCCGGCCGCGTTGTTCACGCTCAGCCTCTCGGGCGAGCAGAACTTCGGTCGGCTGAAGGAAGGCGACCTCTCGACCACACTGATCGACACGCGGGTACAGGGGTCGCTGCGTGCGGGAACTCTACGGCTGGTCCCTTCCCAGGGCCCGCGATGTCCGGCGGCGGGTCTCCAACAGCAGCAACCGCGCAGAGTTGAGTACGACGGCGACGGACCCGACGTTGTGCGCGAGCGCGCCAAGAATCGGCGTCAGGATTCCGACCGACGACAGCCCAAGCATCGCGGCGTTGAAGAGGAGACCGAACAGGAACAGGTTCTGGTTGATGGTGCGGGTCGTCGCCCTGGAGAGACGGAAGAGAAACGGCAGCCCGGACAGGTCGTTCCCCATGAGGACGACCGCCGCTGTCTCGAGCGCCACCGTGCTGTGGCGCGAACCGAGGCTCACGCCGACCGTCGCCACCGAGAGGGCAGGGCCGTCATTCGCGCCGTCTCCCACGTAGCACAGGCGCCGACCCTCCCGCTCCAGATTTCGCACTCGTTCGTATTTTTGGTCGGGGAGCATGTCCGCGGACACCCGATCGGGCTCCAACCCGACGCTCTCGGCCACGGCCAGTGCCACGGACCGAGCGTCACCGGTCAACATCTGAATGTCGCGGAGTCCCTCGGCCCGGAGCTGCTGAATCACTGCTCGCGCTTCCGGACGTAACTCGTCCTCGATCGAAAAGACGCCCTTCACAACGGTGCCGCACGCCACGAACACGATGCAGAGCCCCTGCTGTCGCAACCGCTCGGCTTGCGGCTCGAGCTCACCGAGGCTGACAGCGTGCCGGGTCATGAACCTGGCATTCCCGATACGCCAGGCCTGATTCGCCTGATCGGTCCGCTCGGCGACCCCCAGCCCCGCTTCCCGCTGAATGGCAACGCCTTCGGCAACGGTGACACCCGCCGCTGCCGCCCGCCGCTGGATCGCCCGCGCCAACGGGTGATCGGCAGCGACCTCGAGGCGCGCTGCGGCGGCGAGCAGTTCGTCGCTCGATACGCCCGCGGCCGGAACGACGTCCACCACCCGGCACTCGCCCTTGGTCAGCGTTCCTGTCTTGTCGAAGGCCAGCGCGGTGACAGCCGCACACCCCTCCACGTAGCGGCCCCCCTTGATCAGCAGCCCCTCTCGGGCTGCCCGACTGAGGGCTGCGACGATGGCGGTCGGCGTGGCAAGGACGAACGCGCAGGGGCACCCGACGATGAGCATCGTCACGGCCCGGTATGGATCACCGGTGACGGCCCAGACGGCCCCGGCGAGCAACAGGACGCCAGGAGTGAACCACCGCGCGTACGACCCCGCGGCGCGCAGGATGGGCGCGCGATGTCGTTCGGCATCGCGGATGAGCTGCAGCACCTTGCCGTGTGCGGTCTGATCGCCCGTTCGCTCCACCCGGACCTCGAGGGAACCACTGTGATTGATCGTCCCGCTCGAGACGGCATCTCCGGATGCCTTGTCCACTGGGGCGCTCTCTCCGGTCAGCAGCGATTCGTCGACCTGGCTCTCGCCGACCTCCACGGTCCCGTCCGCCGCGATGACGTCGCCGGGCCTGACGAGAATCCGCACGCCGACCGCGAGATCGCTCACCAGGACCTGCCGCACGCTTCCGTCGCCTTCCAGAACGAGCGCATGCCGCGGGCTGGCCGCGAATAGCGCCTCGAGATGCCTCCTCGCACGGGCGCTCACCAACTCCTCGATCAGCGAGCCGAGCACCATGATGAACGCCACGATGGCGGCCGATGTCCACTCGCCGAGGACGAGAGACCCGATGATCGCCAGACTGACCAGTTCATCCACGTTCGACTGCAGCCGGGCGATCCCACGCGCCGCTCTCCAGACGATCGGAACGCCGGTCAGACACAAGGCCGCCAGCGACAGCACGCCAACGGCGGCGGGCGGGAGGCCCGTGTACTCCCCCACGACGGCCGTCACCACCAGCACTCCGGCCGCTGCCGTCGTGGCCATCTGCCGAAGCCCCATAGCTGCAACGGCCCCGGCGCCTGCGAAACGTCCGAGCACGTGTCCCCTTTCGGACAGCCGTCCTGAATGCGAAGCGTCCGCCCCGACGACGCGGATCAGGCGACCCGCGAGCGTCCCGAACGACGGTTTCCGGTCCGCTTGGTGTGTACTAAACGTGAGGCGTTCCTGCCGACCGGGGAGGCCCTGGCGCGCCCTGCCGTCCAAGTCGAACCCGTTCTCGCTCCCCGTCGCCAGAGGAGACTGCCCCGTGTGGATCGTACGCCTCGCCGCGCAGCAGCGCATCGCTCAACGCGTCGAGCTGCCGCCCGGCTACTACTTGAGTTGGGGCGGACAGTTCGAGAACCAGCAACAGGCGATGCGGCGACTCATGATTATTACTCGCGTCGTGGTGGGCTTGATCTTCCTGCTGCTGCTCTTGACCTTCGATTCGGTCTGGCTGGCGGGCCTCGTGCTCATCAACCTGCCCTTCGCCATGGTCGGCGGCGTCTTCGCGTTGTTCCTCTCCGGCCTCTACCTGTCGGTCCCCGCCTCGGTGGGCTTCATCGTCCTGTTCGGCGTGGCGGTCTTGAACGGCCTCGTCCTGATCTCGTACATCTCGGATCTTCGAGACAACGGCGCCAGCGTCACTGAGGCGGTACGGACCGGCTGCGAGGCGCGGCTTCGCCCGGTGCTGATGACCGCCAGCATCTCCATTCTCAGCTTGATACCAGGGTCGAGGGCCCATCTAGGTCGAAGTGCGGCCCCGAATTAGGCACGCTGGGCGTTCGCTGCTGCGCAATTCGCGAAAACGCGCCTGTTTTCGCGCTCGCGGGTGCCTATGGCGGAGAGAATTGCGCTCTCGAAAAAATGCCAGCTAAGTGGTTGGAAAGAATGGACTTGTTAAGTGGCGGAGAGAGAGGGAGACGCGAAATCGCGATCCGGCAAGTTGTTGAAGGATCCACAGTTACACTGTAAGCCGAGAAGGCACAGTCATTTGCGATATTTCGCCGAGTTGCGTCTGCCGGCCGCGGCTTTCCGGAATTTACGTTGTCTCCCACAGCTTGGGCACACGTTTGGGCACACGGGGTCCGTTCGTCACAAGGAACCCCGGTCTCCCGCTTCAGGGCGTCGAGCGAGCGAAGGGGTCCTCTTCTCGCGACGTGGTCAACGGCTCGGTTTTGCGAAGTCGCGTAACCCAAGGGGCGGGTTGACCCGAACGCTGTTGATCCGCGTGATGGCATGCCGGCCGGGAGCCTGCTCATCCAGTCGGAATGGAAACAGCAGCGCACCCACCCTTCGGTAGTCTTCGAGCCTCTTCACAACGTTTACGACGCGTTCACCACCGGTCGCCTCGTACCTGCGGGACGTCGTGACCACCGCCAGGGGCATGTACCGGACGGCGTCGAACAGCACCTTGGGGCCATGGTCGGAGGGTCCAGCGAATTCGATCGTTGGCCCTTCGATGCCATCGATCTTCGTCACACCACGGTATTTCGGCTGCCAGCGAAGCCACGGTGGCGTTCTCAATAGGAAGGCCAGCGTGAGATACGCCGAATTGAGCTCAGTGCTCCGGCGAGCCGTTGCATCAATATCCGGAGTGTCCGGCACGGGCGGACCACCGGTCTGCTGCTTCCAGAACGCGCGGCCATCCAGTGTGTGAATGAACCACTTGCGAGTGAATTGAAAGCGATCGGGCCAGCGCATCTTGAAGCCGAACGGCTCGGGAGCAGCGTCGTAGACGATGGCTCCTTTCGGCGCCGCGCCGGAGGATCCGCGTTCCTCTACACCCAGAATCTCGAGGGTGGTGACCGCGTCGAGAGCCTTGGAGCCACCCAGACTCGCACGCCCCAACTCGAGGACTCGTTCGGCGTCGCCCTCCGCGCTTCGCGCCTGGCGGGGCGATGAGGCGTCTGCCGACAGTGGTCGCGTCCACTCGACAGGCGAGAGCGCAGAAAGAGCCATCAGGGCAGTCGCCATAAGCAGACGATGGTGGAGTCGCATGGGCCTACTCTTGACGCAGGGCCTGAGCCGGCTGGATGCGACCCGCCCGACGGGCTGGAAGCGCCGCAGCGCCGAGCGCAACGACTGCTGCAATCGCCGCAACGGAACTGGCCGTGACCCAATCTATGGTCTGCACGTTGAACAGGAGCTCGGGCATCAAGCGGGCGAAGACGCTGCCGGCGGCGAGGCCTGTCGCCACACCAGCGATCACGACCTTGAGGCTCAAGGCCGCGATACTGCGCTGGATGCCCTCAGGCGCTGCACCCAGCGCCATTCGGATCGCGTACTCGCGGGTTCGCTGACGAACCACAAACATCACACCGCCGTACAGCCCAACCGTCGCCAGGAGGATGCCCGTGGCCGCCAGGACGACGAGCAATTGCATCCGCATGCGGTAGGGAGCCGCAGCCCGTTCCGCGTCTGATGTCACATCCACCACATCAGGCGGCCGCGTGGTCCAAAATCGTCCAACGGTGTGGCGAACACGGCCCAGAAGGGCGCCGTCGGTTGCGTCAAGGCGCACGAGGAGCCAGGAAGGGGCGATCCACTGCGCGCTGGGGCAATAGACCAGCGGCTTTGGTGGCTCGTCGGGCCGCACCATTCTCATGTCGCCCGCAATGCCGACAACGGCGTACGGAAGCCCGTCGACCAGGATCTCGCGACCGAGTAGCGAACCATCGGTGTCGAAGAGACGCGCCGCTGTCTCGTTCAGAATCGCCACGAGGCCAGCGCCCCGCGAGTCGCGGTCGTCGAATTCACGGCCGGCGACGAGGCGGCCGCCCACGGTGGCGACGAACCCGGGAGACACGAAGGCCCGCGTGACGGCGACTGCGTCTTCCAGGCGCACGTCACGTCGCGAGGCCCGCGAGAGCACGGCCCCACGCGCGAAGGGTCGAAACATCGTTCCGGACGCAGAGCGCACTCCGGGCAGATCGCGGACGGCGGCCACCGTCTCTCGAAAGCGCTGGGAGATCGCGTCGGGCGACTCGTCCGTTCCTCGCGGGAGTGATACCGCCATCAGGCCTTCGGGGCGGAAACCCAGGTCGACACGATCCACCTCCTGGTAGCTGCGGAAGGTCAGCCCCCCGAGATAGACGAGGGCACAGCTGACTGTCACTTGAGCAACCAGTAGCGTATTTCGCAGCCGAGCCGGGCTCGGCTGGGACCCGGTTCCACCCGGTCCCCTCAATGCTGCAACCGGGAAGGTCCGCCGAAGGACGTGCGCGGGTACCAGGGTGAATGCCAGGACGCCCAGGAGAGCGGCGGCGGACGCAAAAACGAGAACCCGCAGGTCGGCGGCCACGTGTTGTCCCCGGACCATCTCTATCGGCAGATAGCTCAGAACGGCCGTCACCAGGGCAGGTGTTGCAAGCCAGGCGCAGAGTAGCGCCGCAGTCGCCAAGACCGCACCCTCGACCGCGCACTGCGCCAGCACCTGGCGACGCGACGCGCCCAGCGCCAAGCGGATGCCCAACTCCACATGCATGGAGGCCGCCCGGGTCAACTGCAGGAAAGCCACCTCAACCCATGTGAGAAACAGGACGAACGCCGCGCCGGCGGCGAACAGCGCGAGCGCGCGGGCAGAGTGTGGGCGCACCCAGTCGCGGAGCCGCATCGCGCGAACGTCGAAGCCGACCGTCTTCGTCAGCTCACGTTCGGCCTCCAGAAGCGGGAGCCCTGGACGGAGACGTCCAACGGCCTGTAAGTAGCGGTAGGTCTCGTAGTCGGGCTTGGGAACCAGGACGGCGGCCGCCCAGACATTCGTGCCCGACGGGAAGTCGACGCCTCGCTTCATGACACCGACGACAAGGAGTCGCCGGGTGCCGATCGTGACACCGCGGCCGATGATGGTGACGTCGCCGCCGAACCGCGACTGCCAGAGGTCGTACCCGATGACCACGTTTCGAGGCTCAGCAGGTGTCGAGTCTGCATCGGTCAGCGTCCGGCCCAGGACAGGGGCCTCGCGCAGCACATCGAACAAACTCGGCGTGACATCCGTGCCGACCAATCCGGTCTCGTCGGGGCTTTCCGACGTGGACCATGGGGACATGACCGCTACCGCAGCGAGGGCGTGGTTATCGCGCACATCGAAGTACTGGCGCGGCGAGACCGGCAGAAGTGGGACCTCCGATCGCGTCGGTCGTCCGCCGAAGGCGATCAGCTCATCCGACTTCGAAAACGGCAGTGGCTTGAAGACCACAGCGTCAAGGACTGAGAAGACTGCGGCGGTGACCGCAACGCCGAGCGCGACCAGGAAGATGATGCACGTTGAGATGGCCGGCTGCCGCCGGACCCGTCGGACGGCCAGGTGGACATCGCGAGACAGGGTGTCGAGCCACAACGTCCGGACTCCGCGGACTGACTCCGTGGTCTGCGTCATCCCCCCCAAGTCCCGCAACGCCACACGCCGAGCCTCGGCGGGCGACATCCCGGCGGCGGTGTTTGCACGAGTCTCCATGTCAACGTGGAAACGTAATTCTTCGACGAGTTCGCGCTCGGCGCGATGGCGAGTGACTAAGCCTCGAAGTGTGGCCAAGAACCGGCCGAACATCATGTATCTCCGACGGTAGTCAGGCACCTTGCAGGATGCGTTTCATCGACACGACGAACTGTTCCCAGTTCTCCGTTTCTGCTTCCAGATGGCGTCGGCCCGCGGCAGTGAGCTTGTACACCCGGGCCTTTCGGTTGTTCTCGGACGGCGTCATCTCCGAGACCACGTATCCGCCCAGTTCAAGTCGGTGGAGGGACGGGTAGAGCGACCCCTGGCTGGCGGTCAAGCCGTCCTTCGACATCTGACGAATGCGGTTGGAGATCCCCCAGCCGTGGTTCGGGCCGAGCGCGAGAATTCGCAAGACGAGGAGGTCGAGCGTGCCTTGGAGGAGATCAGTCTTAGCCATGCAGTCCTCTCGAATGACGAGAGGACTATACGCGTGAGGCGAGTGGGTCGTCAAGGCCGCCGAAATGCCCTGCGCGGCTAGTCTTCCGCCGCTCAATCAGCAGACGGTGGTGGGAGATCAGCAGCGCGCCTGGTCACTCCGAACCATAGTAGCGCCGCCTCGGGTCTTGCGGACCCGTTCCAATCTCCCGGACCAGCCCTCGGTCTACCAGTCGGGCGAGTCGCGTGCGCGTGGCGCGTGAACTCAGGCCAATCGCTCTCGCAATCTCGCTTGTGAGCAGCCCGGCGGCGCCAGAGATACAGGCGAGGATGGCCTCGTCGGTCTTGTCACGAACAGGCCGAACGCCACGCTCGGTCGAGATGGTGACGCGGAATCTGGTCGCCAGTTCCTCGAAAACCGGCGCCGCCAGTCCGGCGTCACGACAGGCGGCGGCCATACGCTGGATGCCGCTGCCCCACTGCTCGATCAGGCCGAGTGCGTGGAAGACCCGGCCGATGACCCGGTTGCGCAACTTCGAGACGCCCTGCGGCAGGTCTTCAATCGTGAGGCCGAACGGCAGAAGCCCCGGATTCTCGACTTCGAGCCGGTTGTCGAACATGGCGACGCGAATGGGTGCACCTCGCTGAGCGTAGTCGGCATGAACGACCGCGTTGATGACCGCTTCGCGCACCGCGGCCGGTGGAACGCTCCATCGTTCGACCCGACGCACGGCGCCGATCTCGGCGCCGTGCACGGAGTGCTTGGTGACGAAGGCTATCGCCTCCTCGACCGCGCGCACCGGCAGCGCGTGAATCTCGACGTGGTCGATGATCCGGCTCTTGTTCTCGCCCGCGAATCGACCGGCTTGTATCCACGCGTCTGGAAAATCCCGTTCACGGTTCTTGCCGAAGAGGAGGACACCACCGATCGTCGGCACCAACCGGCTCTGGTGGACGGTGAGCAACCGAAGCGTCTCGAGGTCACGGCGGGACAGCGTGCGGACCGGTGCGAAGCACTCGGAAGCGGCTCGGAAGTCCAGGGCTTCTGAGTCGAGTCCGGGCATTGGCTGTTCGTCGAACGCCTCGCCACGGGTGAATCGACGAAGCTCGTCAATTAGGTCAGCATCCGCGCGCCGGTTGGTAGAACCGACCCGGACATAGACGCCTGACGTCTCTCCCTCCCGCTTCAGGTAGTGCGGCCGGCTTGCGCTCGGAAACACGTTCACAGCAACAACTTGGGTGCGGCGCCAGGGGAGAATCTCAATCTCCGGCACCAAGCGTGGGGCAATCAAGTCGCTGATCAAGTTCGCGAGCCGCTCTTCGAGGTCAAGCGGCTCCCTGACGCCGCGAACATGGTGAGTCCGGTCTTCCACGCCGACGAGGAGGATCCCGCCGGCGGTGTTGGCAAACGCCACGATGGTCTTCAGCACGCCGTCCGGCGCGGACAGTTCGCGCTTGAACTCGAGAGTCTTGCCCTCGGGGCGCCTCAGGATCTCGACGAGGTCCATTTGCTCGGAAGTGTACTCAGAAGCGCTCGGGTGCGTCAACGTTCAGAGTTGCCCACCGCACCGCGGGACGACGACGGGAACTCGTCCGAGGTGGCTGCGAGACGCGTCAGGGCACACGCCTGGGCACACGGGCGAGATTTCGCGAAATTAGCACTTTAGAATCAGTGATTTAGCTGAGCGTTCGTGAATGGCGGAGAGAGAGGGAGACGCGAGAGGGCGTTCCGGCAACTTGTTGAAGGACCAGAAGTTACGCTGTAAGCCCAGAGGGCGCAGCCATTTGCGGTGTTTCGCCCAGTTGCGTCTGGCGGCTGCTACTTTCCGGAACTTGCGTTGTCTCCCACGGCCAAGACACACGGATGGGCACACGCCGACGGTGATCAGGACAATCGGCGTCACGAGGGGATGGTTCTTGATCTTCACCCGCGCGCATGGTTAACTGAAGTTAACCTTCGGTACCATCTTATGAGCATTTCGATCAACGCCAAGCGCCTGCGAGCGTCGCTGCCAGACGTGGTGGAGCGCGTGCGGAAAGGTGCGCGCTTCACCGTGATCTATCGAAGCCGCCCGGCGTTCGAGATCATCCCGGTGAGCGAGCCAGGCGAACCGGCGCTTCCTCTGGCTGACGACCCGCTGTATCGCGCCGAATCGGTGGGCCGTTCCCGTGACGGGCGGACTGCCGCTGACCACGACACCCTGCTCTACGACCGATGAAGGTCCTCTTTGTCGACACGGCCGGCTGGGTCGCGTGCGCCGATGGCGCGGACCCAGCACATGAGGCGTCGCGCGCGGCCAGGGACGCGGCGCTCGAAGCCGGCCAGACGCTGGTCACCACGGACTACGTCGTCGATGAGACGCTGACGCTGATCCGGTTCCGACTCGGCCTCGACGCTGCCCGCAAATGGTGGGAACAGGTCGACCGCAGCCCTCGGCTGCGCTGGGAGCAAATCGACGGCGGGCGCTTCGACAAGGCGCGGGAGCTCTTCTTCGAGTACCGCGACAAGGACTTCTCGTTCACCGACTGCACGAGTTTCGTCGTAATGCGCGAGCTCCGGCTGACCGACGCGCTTTCAACAGACCGACACTTCCGCCAGATGGGTTTTCAGATCCTACCGGGCGCACGTCGTCGGGTCTCCCGCGGGGCACGGAGTCATCTGCTCTGAAGGGCTGGACGTGTCAGGTGGCCGCAGGGGACCTCCAATCCTATTACTCGGACCGCAGCGTCTCGACAGGATCGATTCTCAGCGCTTGCCATGCCGGAACGAGACTCGCGGCAAGTGCGGCGAGCGCGAGCACGCCCAGGGCCGCCGCAAAGGTCGGCGCATCGACCGGCTGGATCTCCACGAGGAACCCGGACAGCAGTCGCGTCGTCAGGCTCGCTCCCACGACACCAAGGGCGAGGCCGACGAAGGCCGGCGAGATCGCCTCTCGGATTGCGACTCGGACAATGTCGCGCCGGCCTGCACCGAGCGCCACTCGTACCGCGATCTCCCGCTGCCTCCGACAGACGGTGTAGGTGACGAGCCCGAAGACCCCCACGAGTGCGAGGAAGACGGCGCCGCCGGCAAACATCAGGAGCACAACGGCTCGAAACCGCTCGGCGGCCAACTGCTTCCATCTCACCTCTGCCATCGTCGAAACCCTGACGAACAGATCCTTCTCGAGACCGGTCAGAACCGATTTCACGGCGGCCGCCGCCTGCGTGTTCCCGGGCGCCGCCCGGAACATCACGACCGACGTGCCCGCCACGTTCAGTTCCTGAAGATACGAGGCGTAGGCTTGCGGCCTGGCGTCGGCATTCAGCCGGGAATGCCTGAACGTGGAGATCAAGCCGACAACGGTCTTCGGGTTGCGACCGAGTCGCAGCAGTCGTTTGCCGATCGGGTCCTGCCCCGGCCAGAGTCCGGCCGCTGCCAGCTCGTTGATCACGACGACGCCCTCGGCCCCAGCGGAGTCGGATTCCAGAATCGGTCGGCCCTTCAAGAGCGGCATACCGACCGTGCTGAAGTAGCCGTCGCTGACGCGTCGTACGCTCATCGTCAGGCCGTCGCGAGCCGGTCCTGTGTCGCCTTCGGGCACGACGCCGCCGTGGCTGATGTCCGTCCCAGAGAGGGGCTCCGCTGTATTCACCGATACGGCAGCCGACCGCACCCCCGGCACCTTTCTGACGTGCTCCAGCGCGGACGTCCAGAACGCTGCCTGCGCGGCATCGTCGCGATAGCGTGACGGCAAGGCGGCCGTCACGGCCCAGAGGCCGTCCTCCCGCATGCCGGCGTCTCGGGTGACGAGCCGGTAGAAGCTGTTCCCGAGCAGCGCCGCCCCAATCAACAGGACGAGGGCAGCAGCTGTTTCGAGGGCGATGAGCATCCGTTGCAGCCGGCTCCGGCGGGCGCTGAGTGTGGCGCTGCGAGCCCCCTCCTTCAGCCGCGTCGCCAGATCACCGCGCGATGCTTGCCACGCTGGGACGCTGCCGACGACGATACCGACGGCGAGCGAAACCGCACACGCGAACAGTGCAACCCCGATGTCGACGCCGACTTGATCGGTTCGCGGGAATCGCGGCGGCAACGCAGTCACGATCAATCGGATGGCCGGCCAGACGAGACCGAGGCCCAAGGCTCCCCCGACCGTGCACAGCAGCGTCGATTCGACGACGAGCTGGCGCACGATCTGGAAGCGGCTGGCACCGAGCGCCGCGCGCATCCTGATCTCGTGCTCTCGGGCGCCATTTCGCGCCAACTGCAGGCTCAGGAGGTTCGCCACACCGATCAACAGCACGCAGGAGACGGCGCCAAAGAAGATCCACAGGACGCGTTTGAAATCCCCGACGATCTCGTCGAGCAGGAGAGTCGCATTGACGGTCCGCCCCCGGTGGGTGTCCAGATGTTCCGCCTGCAGCCGCTCCGCCAGTAGGGTCAGGTCAGCCCTGCCGCGCGCAAGCGACACACCCGACCGCAGCCGGGCGATGGTCGTGAACATAGACGTCGAGTCCGCGGTTTCCCGAGCCGGACGCCAGAGGATCGGATCGGAGAGGAAGTTCATTGGTACGTCCGCACCCGGCCTCGTCACGCCAACCACGGTGTAGGCGCGCCTTGCAGTCCGTACTGTCCTTCCCACCACGCTGGGCGCCCCGGCAAAGAGCGTCTGCCACAGCTCGTAGCCGATGACGGCCACGTCGGACGAGCCGGCTGCCGTGTCTGCCGGAAGCAACGGCCGGCCGGCCGCCATCTCGATCCCGAGCATCGGAAAGAGGTCGGGCGTCACGCACATATCCTGAACGGACAGAGGCTCCTTCTGCGCGTCGAGCACGTCCATGCCGTGGCCAAGGCGATACAGTCCCCACAGATCGAAACTCCGGCTGTTTCTGCGGAACGCCAGAGCGTCGCCCAGTGTCATGGTCCCGAAGCTCGTCGGCTGGATGGATTCCACGAAGACCAGCCGATCGGCGTCCGGGTACGGCAGAGGGCGAAGGAGAACGGCGTGGACGAGCGTAAAGATCGTGGTAATCCCGCCGACCATCAGCACGATCGTCACCAACGCGACCAGCGTGAACCGGGGGCTGCCGGCCAGCGCACGCAGACCGTAGCGAACATCCCGCCCGAGAGCGCCAAGTCCAATCGTCCGGACCGCCCTGATCCGCTCGGTCGTCTGGGTCAGTCCTCCTAGGTCGAGCAGCGCCGTACGCCTGGCGTCGGCGTACGACATGCCCCGCGCGAGGTTCGCGTCGATCTCACGATCGAGGTGAAACTGGAGCTCTTCGTCGGCCTCGGCGTCGATTTCGTGACGACGAGCCAGCCCGCGCAGGTAGGCCATCACCCTGTCTAGCATCGGTGATCTCCCTGAACGACGCCGTTCATTCAGCCGTGAGGATGCGCCGCATCGACAGGGCAAACTGCTCCCAGCTCGCCGCTTCGGTCTGCAACCGTCGCCGGCCGGCCGGCGTCAGGCGGTAGACCCGCGCGCGGCGATTGTTCTCGGACGGCACCATTTCCGAGAGCATGTCTCCGCGGAGCTCCAATCGGTGCAGCGCGGGATACAGCGAGCCCTGGCTCGCCTGCAAGCCGTCGCGGGAGATCTGCGTGATGCGGTTGGCGATGCCCCACCCATGATTGGGTCCGAGCGTCAGGATCTTGAGGATCAGCAGGTCGAGGGTTCCTTGCAGAAGGTCGGTCTTGGGCACAGGCGCTCCTCTCGCAGGACGAGGGAAACGATACGCCTCGACCTCTCGGAGGTCAAGGGGTGTTGAGAGAAGTGTCGCACCGCGGAAGGCCGGTCACCCACGTCGCCGTCAACGGCCGCCGCGCCCACCACAGGTGCAAGGTGCTCGGGTGCCCGTGCCGAATGAACCTCTGTCGCGCCGAAGTCGGGTTGATGGCGTCGAGGGGCAGAGCGCCTTCGATGAGCGTCTTCGTCACATGTTCTCGGTCTTGCTGGGGCCCGGGCAAAGGGATCTCAGGCTGTTCCCCGTTGGTCGATTCCGGAGAATCGTCGGTCGATTGTCGGTCGATTGCGTCTCAGTCGATCCCTCGGTCATCTCGGTCGATTGCCGGTCGATTCGGGCGGGGTTCCCGGGACGTCACGCACGGCGCTTGCACAGCTCGTGGGGACTGGCCCAGGAGGCCTCTCCAGGGCACACGATTGGGCACACACCTGGGCACGCAGGAGTAGGAGCCTTGCGCGTTTCGAAGAAATCAACGGTATTTTCGGCAAGAGACGGCCAAATGGCGGAGAGAAAACGTCTCTTTGGAAATCCGCTGAATTCCTAATGTTTCGTGGGATTTAGGCTGGCGGAGAGAGAGGGATTCGAACCCTCGGTAGAGTTTCCCCTACACACGCTTTCCAAGCGTGCGCCTTCAACCACTCGGCCATCTCTCCGTTCGAGTGGAATCAACAGTTTACCGGAGGGCGGCGAGCCCTGCAAAAGTAAAATGTGACGTGACTGTGACGTGAGGTCTTCGGCGACCTCCACGATCGTTTCGATTTCGGCCTCATTTGCCGGTTTGCCGTTGCCGTCTTCGTCGGCGCTGCTTCGGCGCAGGTTGTCGAGTGCATCGAGCGCCTGGCGCTTCGCGTCGATCCGGATGTGCGAGTAGTGTTCCAGCATCCGTCGCGACAGGTGACCGCTGATCGATTCGAGCACGTGGTCGGCCACGCCCATCTCGGCCAGCTCGGTGATGACCGTGTTCCGCAGGTCGTGGAACCGCAGCCCCTGCAGCCCCGCCTCGTCACGCAACGCGCGCCAGGCCGTGTCCCACTTCAACATCGGCTTAGTAGCGTCGTAGCGGCCCCACTGGCAGGCGGGCCAGAGATAGTGTTCGGGCTCCGTGTGCCCAAGCAGATCCGCGCGCTCGAACATTCGTGCCGCAGCCTCGATAGCGGATGCGTTGAGCGGGATGACCCGGTGGCTGGTCTCGTTCTTGCTCCGCCGGACGTGCAGGAGCTTCTTGACGAGATCGACGTCGCATCGCCGAAGGTGCTTCACCTCCACAGGCCGCATCGACGTGTTGGCGGCGACGATCGCGGCGCAGTAGACGTGCTCCCATTCCGGATTCGACGCGGCTGCATAGAAGAGCCGCTTCCGTTCCTCTGCTGTCAAGGCGCGTCCGACTGGATGCTGTCGTTCCGGGAGATTGTGGACGTGGTCTGCGAGCGCCCGCCACCGGCCGCAAGACTTGAGCACGCGCGACAGCACACCGACGTCCATGTTGATCGTGCGGTTCGCGATGCCGGCCTCGTGACGCGTGCGCTGGAACGCCGCAATCTCCGTCGCCGTGATCGCCGAGAGTGGCACGTCACCGAAGTGCTTCTTGACGAGGCTCAGCCGTTCTTCTTCGAGCTCGATCGTCCGAGGTGAGCACCGGATCTGTTTGGCAGCCAAATAGGCGTCGATCGCATCCGAGAGTCGCTTCGGCCCTTGCTCGTCGGCAGCCAGCCGGCCGTGTCCAGCTTCTTCTACGAGCTCGCGTTCTCGTCGCGTCGCCGTTCGCAGGTTCGTCGTGCCCAGCCGCTTCCGGTATCGACGGCCAGCAACGGTGAAGTCTGTCCAGTACTGACGACCGCGTTTCCAGAGACTCATAGCTGCGACTCCCGGAGCTCCAATTCACCATCAGACGAGGAAACTGCCCTCGTGTCAACTGCACTCGCCCGAACGAAGTCAGCCACGTCGGCTGGCAGGTACCGGACGGAACGCCCGAGCCGCAGGAAACGCGGGCCCTTCCCTCTGTGCCTCCACGCGCGCAGCGTGGCAACTGACAGCACCAGCAACTCGGCGACCTCGCGTTCAGTCAGCGCGCGCGTCATCTCTGACATCTGACCACGTTCCGTCGTCGTCGGCCGCGGGTTCATGACGCCGCTCCGTTCCGCGTGTCGCCGATGTTCCGGCGGTCTTGAACGTCTGGCGCGTGTCGTTCCAGCCAGGCATCGATCCATGCCGGCCGAAGCCGAATGGCGCGTCTTCCGCTGATGCGCGCGCTTCGCAGCTCGCCCCGCTCGCACGCGGTGTAGATCGTGTCCCGGCTCACGTTCGCGTATTCGGCGCCTTCACCCACCGTCAACCAAGGCTTCATGGTGCACCTCGCTCGACGCGTACCCGCGTCTTCGCAGCTGTTGCCGAACGTCCATGGAGTGGCGCGCTCGGCCGCGCTGACCTATGGCCAGCGCGCCGGGAACAGTGGCGCGAGATGCGGGCGAATCCGCCGACATCGACGACCGCGGCGCTGAGCGCCGCGGTCGTCGCACGACACGTGGTCATGCGGTCAGAAGCGGTGGGTCGCGCTGGCCGCGCTGTTCT
>JANYLG010000085.1 GCA_025363775.1 Acidobacteriota bacterium
TCAGGAGACGCAGTTCCTTCTGACTGTTGACTTGAACGAGGAGACGCAGCCCAGTCTCGATGGCGGACCTCTTGGTGCGACACCCACTGGAGCGAAGGGCTCGTGACATCAGCTTGTCGTCGATCACGACGTTCGTTCTCACGCTACACCTCCATCGTGTGTCTGTATGATACACATTCAGGTGGCTGTTCATCAAGCCTTGACTCGATCGCCGTCCTCGAGCCGCCGCTCACCTCGGCGCTCATGGACATCGCGGGCTTCGCGGACGATGACCATGGCGCGCAGGTGGTCCGCGCGCGATCCCCGGTCCCCTCCTCATGAGCACCGACAGAACCGGTCAGCTCAACGCCCCGCTCACCCGCGGCCGCGCGGCGCCAGCACCCGCCGGTTCGAGCGCGCAGCGCGCACGTCGGCCACGATGGGGTCTTGCCACGCGCGATCCTGCCCGTGCTGAGCATTTCGGACTCAACGACGAACGCGCCGTTTCGACCAGTTCTCGACTCTCAGGCCGGCGAAGCGCGAAAAGTCCCTGGTGTTGACCGTGACGAGCACGAGCTGGCTGGCGTGGGCAATCGCGGCGATTTGCCCGTCGATGTACGGGACCGGACGGCCACGTGCTTCCAGTCGTGCCCGCTCGTGACCATGCCACGCAGCCGCCACGTCATCGTAGGGCAAGATCGGAAATGACGCGCGTACGACATCCTTCAAGTAGGTCTCCAGGGCCGCTCGGCGCCGACCCCGCGGAAGGCGGCTGCATCCGTACGTCAATTCGTGCCACACCGGCGCCGCGATGGCGCATTCGTGTCCGTGCTCGTCGAGTTGCTCGACGATGCCTGGGTCGGGAATCTTGGAGATCGGTGAGGACACGGTGCTCGTGTCCAGCAGATACCGCAACGTCACAGGGAGACCTTGCGCCCAGCGCTCTTGTCCCGGGACGGCGCGACGAGGTCATCATCGAGTCCAACGTCGGCGAGCGAGTACCGCTTCAGGAACTCCTGGTAGGCCGTGCGGAACCGGGGTCGGTCGCCTCGCAGCCGTTCAAGGACTCGGAGAGCGACAAGAGCAGCGGCGGGCTTACCTCGGCGAGTCAGTTGGATCTGGACTCCGGCTTCGGCTTCGTCGACGATCCTGGGGAGGCTCCTTCGGGCCTCTGCGATGGAATACTGGCGGCACATGCTCTGGATTGTACATCTACGTGTACATCGACGCAATGTGTGTCCGGCCGCCCGACAAGGCGATGCACCCGACCGGCGCCGTCTGGCGCAGCCCCGCCAAGCCCGCCGCACCCGGACTTTCACCTCCACGCGCGACCCGAGCCGGTTGAGGTTCGACATGAGGCGATCGGCCCCCTATCACGCCGACATCGCTCAGCTTGTCAGATGTTGACATCTGGTGCGTGATGCGAGATGATCCGACCGTGCGCACGACGCTTGATATCGCGGACGATGTGCTGCAGGCCGCCAAGGAGATCGCAGCCGCCCGAGGCCGGACGGCCGGCGAGGTCATCTCCGAACTGGCGCGTCGCGCGCTCACGCCGTCCCACCCGGCGCGGCTGCGAAACGGTGTGCCTGTGCTGCCGCGGCGCGCGCCCGAAGCGACGCGTCCGACCATGAAGCTCGTGGAGCAACTGCGGGACGAAGGATGAAGGGGCCGGCGCTGCTCGACATC
This sequence comes from Acidobacteriota bacterium, assembly GCA_025363775.1. Lineage (GTDB taxonomy): Bacteria > Acidobacteriota > Vicinamibacteria > Vicinamibacterales > Fen-181 > FEN-299. Next base: position 1,669 of record JANYLG010000085.1, read on the forward strand.
AACGTGCTGGTGGCGTTGTTCGATCCGGACCACGTGCACCACGAACTGGCTCACCACTGGTTTGCCGACAACCGCACGCGGGGGTGGGCCACGTGTCCTATCACCGAGAACGGGTTCGTGCGGGTGCTGTCAAATCCCGCCTATGGCGGTTCCGTCACGCGGGTGATCGAGCTGGTCGGGCGTTTGCGGCGCTTCTGCGCCACCGGCCATCACACGTTCTGGTCAGATGATGTGTCGATCCACGACGCCGCGATCTTTCATCCCGGGCTCATCGCCGGTCACCGCCAGTTGACCGACATCTACCTTCTTGGTCTCGCGTGGCATCACGAAGGCACGCTGGCCACCTTCGATCGCAGGATTTCCGAAAAGGCAATCGCGGGGCAGGCGCGGTCAGCACTCGAGGTGATTGCCCCGGCCGAGTCGCCCCCTACCTGTATTCCTTGAACGGCAGCTGGCAGTCGTGCTTGCGGAGGAAGTTGAGGAATTTCTTGTAGTCGCGCGTGTCCATGTTGAACAACCGCGTGACGATCTTGTAGTTGCCGCGCGCTTCCTCCAGCCCCTTGCGCACCAGGTCGCGCATGTTCGAGCGGGTGATCTCGCGCTGCATGTAGAGCGGGTAGACCGCGGACCAGAACGACTCGCGGCCGTCCACCAGCCGCTTGTAGAGGTCGTCGGCCACCGTCCGGCGGCGCTCGCGCTTGGGACGGATCATGACGCCCTGCTGGGTGCGGATCTCGACCGGCAGATCGTCGGGGTTGATGGTCTCGTTCTGCCCCGTCACCACCAGCCGCTCGATGACGTTCTCGAGTTCGCGGACGTTGCCCGGCCATCCATAATCCACGAGCGCCGCAATCGCCTCGGGGGCGAGCGTCTTGGCCCGGTACATCCCGCTTCGCGTGAAGTGGCGGAGGAAGTGATCCGCCAGCATCGGGATGTCGTCCTTCCGCTCGCGTAGCGGCGGCACGTGCAGGTGGATGACGTTCAGCCGGTAGTAGAGGTCCTCGCGGAACGTGCCCTGCGCAATCATCTCGGGCAGGATGCGGTTGGTGGCGGCGATCACGCGGACGTTGACGCGGCCGAGGGCGCGGTCGGAGCCGATCTTCTGCAGTTCGCCCGTCTCGAGGAAGCGCAGGAGCAGGCCCTGGAGGCGCGGCGTCATCTCGCCGATCTCGTCCAGGAACACCGTCCCCTGATCGGCCATCTCCAGCTTGCCCTGCTTGTCGCGGTAGGCGCCCGTGAAGCTGCCCTTGACGTGGCCGAAGAGTTCGGATTCGAGGAGGGTTTCCGGAAGTCCGGCGCAGTTGACCGGGACGAACGGCTTGTCCACGCGGGCGCTGCTCGAGTGGATGCCGAGCGCCACCAGTTCCTTGCCGGTGCCGCTCTCGCCCGTGATCAGCACCTTCGCGTCAGAGCGGGCGATGCGCTCGATCTCCGCCTTCAGGTCGAGGACCGGAAGGCTGGTGCCGATCATTTGCGCCTGCCCGTTTCTTCTCATCGCTTGATCGCCTCTGCGAGATCCTACTGGATGTCGCCGGAGAGGAAGCGGTTCACGCTGCGGCCGGACGCCTCGTCCAGCGTGGTGAACACGGCACCGATCCGATGGCGGCCGCGACCGTTGCTCTCGAGGCTGCCGGCGGCCAGGCGCCGCACTTCCATCTCCACGTTGAAGGGGTCGGCGCCGAGGGTGGTGTGCAGGCGAGCCCGCTGGCCGACGGCCATCTTCTGCGACGATGACAGGAGCACGCCGCCGGCGCTGATATCCACGAGCCGGACCGTGAGCGCCATCGGGAGGCCGATCGACTGGTCGTCCGACATCGGGACCCTCGGTTCGCGGCGCCGTTCGAGAAAGGCCTGTGACATCTCTTACGCCTCCACACCCGGCTTCGAGTCGGCCAGGCGGGCCGCCATGATCCGATCAATCTGATCGAGTGCTGCCGCGCTTGGTTCGACAAATTCCAGACCCACCAGGTAGCGCTCACCGCCCGCCACTTGCTCGGACGTCACGTGCCGCACCTTCACCTGGATGTCACTGGTCTGGTCCCCGAACGCCAGCCGTACCGCCCGGACCATTTCCTGGTTCAGCGGCATCCGCGACTCGACGAGCGCCCCGCCGCGCGCGAGGTTGCGCAGCGACAGGTGCTCGACGGTTTCCAGTGATCCCCACAACTGCCCGATGATCTCGAAGCGCAGGTCTGTGCGCCGGTCCCCAAGCCGTTCCTTCAAGGTCATCCGTCCATCCTCGCCAGCCCTGAGCTCAGTATCGCTGAGCCGAAGGCCGTCAGCGCCGCCCGAGGCGCGTTACCATCCGCTTATCGGCCCGGTTCTAGCTGAACACCAGCCCGGCTTCCTTTCGCGCCCGGGCCACGAGCACCAGGGGCGATTCGCCCGGCCCCGCCGGGTAAAGCGCGTGCCCCACCACGACCGGGGGAAGCTGACGCTCCCGCGCCAGCGCGTCCAGGCGTTCGCGGACGCGCACGGCCGCCCTGGCCACGCCGTCCGCGTTGGTCCGCACCAGCACCGCGGCGATGTCGCCGCTCGCCAGCTGCCCAAGGAGATCCGCAGACCTCAACTCGGCGCGCACGGTGCGAATGACGATCGAGATCACCCGCGGATCGGGAACGGCCGATCCGGGAACGCTCGCGACCAAGACCCCTCCGCTCAGGCTCAGGCGCCTGGCCTTTGTCAGCTCCTCGCGCATGGCCTCTTCGAAGGGCGGCGTTGCAGGAACCGCCGGGACGCGATCGGCGGACAGCTGCGATGCCCCGAGGGCGAGACCCGCCAGCCAGACGCTCAGGACGTCCGCCCCAATGCGCGCGGCCTGCGCGCGCTCGATGGTGAACGGCCTCTCGGGCGATGCGAGCAGCTCGATGACCGCGTTCGCGCCGTTGCCGATGGCGAAGCCGAGGGCAATCCGCCTCGTGCTCACTTCCACCGCGCCGGGCGCCAGCGCGGGCACCGGCTCGGTCATCCACACGTCGCCGCCCGTCGAATACAGCGTCACGGTCGGCTGCGCGGGACGGGTCACCGCCACGCGGCCGGCCGCAGCTTCCACGGCGCCAAGATATTCTCCGACGACAGCCCGGACGCACGACTGGAACGATCCGGTCGAAGCCGACAGGCGCCGCACCAGCCGATCGCGGACGTCGCGCCCGCGGCGCTCCGCCAGGTGGTCCAGCACGGCACCGGCCGACCGGCACACCATCTGCAGCGTCGCTTCGATCTCGCCTTCCACCGGACCGATCACGACCAGGAGACGGCGCACCAAGTCGGCGGACACGATCGGCATCAGCAGCACTTCGCCCTGGACCGACTGCCACCCGTACTGCTCCATCTCGATGATCGACGAGATGTGCGTCGGGCTGTCGAGCGCCAGGACCTGGTCCACGTCCAGCTCGTGCGGGTCGTGAGTCAGGTCGGCCCCTGGCAGCCACGCCTCGAGGACGAACCGGCCGTCGAGCTCGCGGCGGTAGCCGCGGACGTCAAGGTCGTACCAGACGGCGCCGGCCTGGATCAGGGACAAGATCAGCTCGCGCTCGTCGGCGCTTTCTCGAATGTGACCAAGAAAGCGCATCACGGCGGACAGGCGGCGGAGCCGGTCCCCTTCGTCTTTTTCGAGCAGCGCGTGCACACGTCCCCCAGGGGGCCAGTTGCCCGAACCCCCTGTCTCCCGTCCATCCTGATGACACACGAGCAGGGTCGAGTTCAAACTCAACCGTGCAAAGACACGGCCACGGGCCGAATAGATTAACCTATGGGGCTAAATGTTACTAAGCTATTGCTTAACAATGACTTGCATGACGTTGGCGCCTTGGATTGGCGTTTACAAATAACCTCGAACTCTCGCTTGGGGCAGACAAAAGTCTACAACAGTCCGCTCCCGAGGAAAAGTGAGTCGGTTGCGTCTTGACGCAATTCCTCGATTCAGCAGATGATCCGGCTCGCGGCTAGCGCGGTCGCAGGTGTAGCGCGGGGCTTCAGCCCCGCGGTCCAGGAGTCTCACGTGTCCAACGATTTCCTCGTCCGCGCCACCAACCTCCACAAAGAGTTCCGACGCGGCGGCGAACGGATTGACGTCCTGCAGGGCGTGAACCTCGACATTCCGTCCGGCGATTTCCTGGCCCTGATGGGCCCGTCCGGTTCGGGCAAGACGACGCTGCTGAACCTGCTCGGCGGCCTCGACACGCCGACCAACGGCACGATCACCATCGCCGGGCAGCGGATCGACGAGATGTCGTCGGGGCAACTGGCCCGCTGGCGTGCCTCGAACGTCGGCTTCGTCTTCCAGCTCTACAACCTGCTGCCGGTGCTGACCGCCGAGCGAAACGTGGAACTGCCGCTGTTGCTCACGAGGCTCTCGAGCAAGGAGCGCAAGCGCCACGTCGAGATCGCCCTGCGCGTGGTCGGCCTGAGCGACCGCGCGCGGCACTATCCCAGGCAACTGTCCGGCGGGCAGGAGCAGCGGGTGGGCATCGCTCGCGCGATCGTGATCGATCCGACGCTGCTGCTGTGCGACGAGCCGACCGGCGACCTCGACCGGAAGGCGGGCGACGAGATTCTCGACCTGCTGCAGGCGCTCAGTCGCGAGAACGGCAAGACGATCGTGATGGTGACGCACGACCCGCATGCGGCGGCGCGCGCCACGCGCGTGCTCTACCTCGATAAGGGCGTCCTCGCCGCGGAGTCGGTTGCATGAAGTACCTGCCACTGCTCTGGCGAAGCCTGTTCCGCCGCAAGGTGCGCACGATCTTCACGCTCCTCGCAGTGCTGGTGGCGTTCACGCTCTTCGGCTTCCTCGTGGCCATCGAGGCGGCCTTCGGCATGGGCGTGGAACTCGCCGGCAACGAGCGCCTGGTGCTGATCCACAAGGTCTCGCTCATTCAGTTGCTGCCCGAAAGCTACCTGGAGCGCATCCGCGCGACGCCGGGGGTCACCGACGTGTGCCACCAGACGTGGTTCGGCGGGATCTACCAGGACCCCAAGAACTTCTTCATGCAGACGCCGGTCGATCCGGACTGCCTGCTCCGGATGTACCCCGAGTACACGCTTCCGGCGGCCCAGAAGAAGGCGTGGATCGCCGACCGCCAGGGCGCGATCGCCGGCCGGACGACCGCCGAAAAGTACGGGTGGAAGATCGGCGACCGGATCCCGATCCAGGCGACCATCTGGCGGAAGAAGGACAACTCCGCGAACTGGGAGTTCAACCTCGTCGGTATCTACGACGGGGCCGAGCAGGGCACCGACACGACGCAGTTCTTCTTCCAGTACAAGTACTTCGACGAATCTCGCCTGTTCGGCGAGGGCCAGGTCGGGTGGTACGTGGTGCGGATTGCCAACGCCTCCAGGGCGCCGCAGGTTGCCAGCCAGCTCGACAGCCTCTTCGCAAACTCTCCAGCGGAGACGAAGACGACGACGGAAAAGGCGTTTGTGCAGGCGTTCGCGAACCAGGTCGGGAACATCGCACTGATCGTCCGCAGCATCATCGCGATGGCCTTCTTCATCATCCTGCTCGTCACCGCGAACACGATGGCCGAGTCGGTTCGCGAACGGACGAGCGAGCTGGCGGTGCTCAAGACGCTTGGCTTCACCGATGGGCGTGTGCTCGCGCTCGTGCTGGTGGAGTCGTGCCTGATTGCGGGCGTGGGCGGCTTCCTGGGGCTCGGCCTTGCCGGCGTGTTGGTGCCGAAGATCCCCACCGGCAACCTGCTGCCCAATCTCTTCGTGCCGACCGCATCGCTTGGCCTCGGCATCGCCCTGGTGTTCGGCCTGGGCCTGGTGGCCGGCATCTTCCCCGCACTCCGCGCGATGCGGTTGCGCATCGTGGACGCACTCCGGAGGGTGTGAGCGCCATGTGGATCTTCTCAGGATTGTTCCAGGCTGCGGTCGTCACTGCGCTCAACCTCCGCACGCTCAGTGGTCGGTTGGCGTCCTCCGCGGTGGCCGTCGTCGGGATGGCGGGCGTCGTCGCCGTCCTCGTCTCGGTGTTGTCGATCGCGGAGGGCATCAAGGCGACCATGGCCAATACGGGAGCGCCGGATACCGCGTTCGTGCTGCGCTCGGGCTCGGACACCGAGATGACCAGCATCCTGATGCACGAGGACGTCGTGGCCGTGAAGGACGCGCCGGAGATTACACGCTCGTCTGCCGACGGTTCGCTGGCCTCCGCCGAGCTGTTCGTCGTGGTGGACCTGGTCAAGGCGAGCACGGGAACCACGGCGAACGCGCCGCTCCGGGGGGTGGAGCCGGCGGCGTTCAAGGTGCGCCCGGTTAAGTTGATCAAGGGCCGACGGTTCGAGCCCGGTCGAAACGAAGTGATGATTGGCCGCGCGGCAACTGCCGAATACCGCGGCCTCGACGTCGGCGACCAGCTGAAACTCGGCCAGAACGTCTGGAACATCGTGGGCGTTTTCGACGCGGGCGGCACCGTGCCCGACTCCGAGCTGTGGTGCGACGCGGGCGTCCTCGCCCCGCTCTACCGCCGCGGGAACAGCCGCCAGGCGGTGTACGTCAAACTCACCTCTCCCGAGGCCTTCACCCCGTTCAAGGACCGCCTGACGACCGACCCACGGGTGAAGCTGAAGGTGATGCGCGAGCAGGAGTACTACGCCGGCCAGTCGAAACTGCTCTCGGGCACCATCGTCTTCATCGGCGGAATCATCGGCGTGCTGATGGGCGTCGGGGCGCTGTTTGTGGCGATCATCACCATGTACTCGGCGGTGGCGAGCCGCACGCGCGAGATCGCCACGCTGCGCGCCCTCGGGTTTCGGGGCGGACCGGTCGTGATCTCGGTTCTCGTCGAATCGATGATCCTGGCGCTGGTCGGGGGCGCCGTCGGTGCCGCCATTGCCTACTTCGGCTTCAACGGCTACCAGGCCGCGACGATGAACTGGCAGAACATGAGCAGCATCGGGTTTGCGTTCCGCGTGACGCCGGCGCTGCTCGTGCTCGGAGTGGGATGGGCGCTGGTGCTCGGCCTGCTCGGCGGCCTGTTTCCGGCGATCCGCGCCATGCGGCTGCCGATTGTCACGGCGTTGCGAGAATTGTAGGGGTGGACCGCCTGCCGCCTGTCCGCGGGCGACCGGCCGGGCGCCCCTACGGTGTCAGTTTGGCGGCCGCGCGACGACCCACAACGCGCCGCTCTCGCCGACAATGTAGAGGTCCTCTCCCTTGAGGGCGATGCCCGTTGGCCGAACGAGGCCCGGGATCGCGTGCGCGGCAACGACGGCGCGAGCGTGGAGGTCAATCGTCAGCAGCGTGTTGTAGGCCGCGCTGATCGCGTACATCCGCCCATCGACAATCGCGGTGCCCGTCACGTAAAACTCGTCCAGCGTGCGCTTGCCTGTCAGCTTCAAACCGGACTCGGCTGCGATCGTCGGCAGGAATTCCTCCGATAGCGTCAGGTCGGGCCCGAAGCGCGAGATGACCAGCCGCTTCACCTTGTTGTTCGGCACGGTCACGGTGTAGACCGATTTCGTCGCTGGGTCGTACGCCGCGGACATCGCGTACATCATCCGGGCGCGCACCGTGCCGAAACGCGAGCGAGACACCTCGTTGAACTTGTCGAACGACTCCAGGAAGTAGCGGAAATTCGCGTCGGCGTCGGTCTTGTCGTTCGGCTCGAGCACCACGTAGCTCTTGTTCTCGCCGACGGCGATCAGCGCACCCTTGTCGAGGAACGCCGCGCCGCCGAACTGTCCGAGGTCCACCGCGAAGCCGACGTCGATTACGGTGTAGCGGTTGACTTTCCCCAGGGTCTCGTCCGCCAGGTAGATTCCCTGCTGGGTGGTCACCAGGAACTGCGAGGTGGCCGGATCGTAGGCCAGGTCGGTCGGCGTGCCAGCCAGCGGGAGCGTCAGCTTCGACTGCGTCTTCACCGACAGGACCGGCAGGTCCGCGAGCGGCCCTGCGCCAGGCTCGCTCGGCACGGCCGCGACGTCAGGCTTGTCAATCGACCACCGGCCGCGCAGAGAGATTGGCGCGCGTGACCATTCCTCGAGCGACCAGACCCAGTGCGTCGGGTTGAAGGAGAATCGGACCGGGTCGCTCTGTCCCATGAACGGCGGCGGTCCCGTGCTGGCAAACGCCTGGACGATGTTGCCGGCGATCACGACGAGGAACACGACGCCGGCGAGCCACTCGAGCGGCCGAAGCGTACGCGGTTGGTCCTCGATGTCTTCCTTCTTCGTCATCAGCAGGAGCACGCCCATCGTCGCCACCGACACCCAGTAGATGAAGAGCGCCCAGGTGTAGGTGTGCGCACCGAGGATTTCGGCGCTGAAACCCTGGCCGACATCGCGCGCCGCGTGCATGCCGGTGTGGCGGATGCCCATGAACACGCCCCAAATCGCCACGAGCACAGCCATGCCGAGGTATTTCGGCTTCGGCCCGTAGCGGAGGACGAACAGGCCGACGAGCGCTACGAGCGCCATGCCGATGCGCTGTTCCCAGCACATGACGCACGGCGAGTCGCCGTAGACGAAGCCGAGCACGAAGACGGCGACGCCGACCGGGATGACGGCCAGCGCGAGCACCGCCAGCGCGAGGATGGTGTAAAGCACGTCTCGTCTCACAAGCGGCTCTCCTGTAAGGCGCGGGGCTTCAGCCCCGCGAACGGCGCTGAGCAATCCCGCGTCAGTAGTTCACCCCGGGCAACAACCCCGTTCGGGTGGCGAACGAGAAGAGGAACACCATCAGCAGCACGCTGACGACGAGCAGGCCGAAGGCGAGCCGCTCCTTGTGCGGCTTGCGCAGGACGAGCCAGGCAGCGATGAAGATGATGACGAGATTGAGGAACTCCACAGGTCGACCTCCTGAGCAAGGACGATAGCAGGGGTCAGGTCGTGAATCTTCACTTTTTTCACGTCTGACCCCAGAGGAGTGAAGCTTCAGCCGTCAGGCAACCCTGGGGGGCTGCCTGTGCCCGGACCCTACCGGCTGGCGAGCTCGGGGGGTTCGCCTTTCTCTAGAAGAGAGACGCCGAGCAGGATGAAGCCGATCCAGAGGACGTCGGCAATCCCCAGGTGCACCATCTGCATCCATACCGGCGCGAGCAGGAGGACGTTGGTGAAGCCGGCCAGCACCTGCAGGAGGGCGACGATGGCGACGCCGATACCCAGCCGACGCGACAGCCCGCGCCCCTCGTAGCCATAGCGGATGCCCGCCAGCGCCAGCCCGACCGCCACGAGCACCGTGATCGCGGGATGCAGCAGGCGGAGGCGAACCAGGAGGTGGGATGTCGCTGACAGATCGGCGCCCAGCGACTCGGCCAGGGAGCCTGCGGGGTAGAGCGTGTCCCCGAGCGCCGCCACCGCCCCGCTCACGCCGGCCAGCAGCATCGCCACCGCGCCGACGGCGAACCGCCCCGCGAGGCCACCTCGCCCCGCCACTCGCACCGCTTCCCCGCCCGACAACCAGTAGGCGGTCAGCGCCAGGCACGCCAGCAGCAGGAACGTGTTGGTGAGATGGACCGACATGAAGAGCGCGCGCGCCATGCTCGGGTTGTCGGCGACGAGGCGGAAGAGGACGAGGGCCGCCCCGACGCCCGCCTCGACGATCATGAAGAGCATCGACCAGGCCGCGCCCCGGCGCGCCGGATGCCCCGCCGCACACGCGCGCCACGTCCAGAACAGCAGCGCGACAACGGAGAGAATCGCCAGGCCGCTGGTGAGGCGGTGCGAGAACTCCACGAGCATTTCGACGCTCGGCGCCTGCGGGATCACCTCGCCGTTGCAGAGCGGCCAGTGCGCGCCGCACCCGGCTCCAGACCGTGTCGCGCGGACGTAGGCGCCCCACGCGATCACCGCCATGTTGTAGAACAGCACTCCCCAACTGAACCGTGCGAGCCTTGTCATATCGGCATCCTATGTCGTCTGCCGCGGTCCGGAGCCCCGGCGCCGAACGGTGTCGAGGAACCCGAGGACGGCGCGATTGAACGCTGCGGGCGATTCCATGCACACCGCGTGGCCTGCGCCCGGCAGAACCCGCAGTTCGCTGCCGCGAATGGCCCGATGGATGATCTCGGCGTACCCCGTCCCCTTCAGCTGATCCTGCTGCCCGACGATGACGCAGGTCGGGGCGGAGATGTCGTGAAGACGCGTGGTGAAATCCAGATCGAGAAACGAGTCGCACAGGCGCGCAACCGACGAGAAGTCCAGGTCGCGATACCGCGCGCGCGCCGCCTGCAGAATCGCGGCGCGGGCCGCGATGAAGTTGGGCGAGAAGTTCCAGGCGACGGTGACGAGAAAGAACAGGTCCGGATCGTTCGTCAACGCCGCCGCCTTCCACCCTTCGACGATCAAGCGCAGCTCGGGGCCGACCTCGCTGACCGTGTCCGCCAGGATAAGGCTCTCGACTCGCGCCGGGTACCCCAGCGCGAACGCCTGGGCCACTTCCCCGCCGTACGAGATCCCGAGGATATGGGCCCGCTCGATCTCGAGCGCGGTCATCAACGCGGCGAGGTCGTCCGCGTGCAGGGCCATCGAATACGGCCCGTCCGGATGGTCCGACTGCCCCTGCCCGCGATAGTCGTACTGCAGGACGCGGTACTCTGCCGAAAACGCGGGTGACTGGAGCGCCCAACTGGCCGTCGCGTTCATGAGGATGCCGTTGTTCAGGACGAGGACGGGCGCCCCCTCGGGGCCGTGCAGTTCGTAATACAGGCACACGCCGTTGCACGCGATGAATGGCATACGCCGAGATTGTAGAACAGATTTCGAGATGGGCCCCTCGGAGGTTGTGCAGCCGACGAAACAGACCACGACACCTGGTCTGGGCTGAAGGGTGGTAAGATCCCGAAATCCACCGCGTGAGCACACGAACGACCACCGAGAAAGCGAGCACCGACGTGGCCCTGAAGTACAAGGACATCGAACAGCTGTTCTGCGTTCGGTCCAACCGCCGGGTGCGGCTCGAGGATCACAAGCCCGGATGGAAGGGCGAAGCCAACCTGCGCGACCTCGCCAGGGACGACCTGAAGACCGGGGCCCGGGAGTACCTCCAGCAGAATCTCGCCGCCCTGGCCGATGCGCAGGAGCGCTTGTACGCGTCGGGCCGTCACTCGCTGCTGATCGTGCTGCAGGCCATGGATGCGGCCGGCAAGGACGGCATCATCAAGCACGTGATGTCGGGGATCAACCCGCAGGGGTGCCAGGTCTTCAGCTTCAAGCGGCCGTCTGACGAGGACCTGGCGCACGACTTCCTGTGGCGCTACACCAAGTGCCTCCCGGAGCGGGGCCACATCGGGATTTTCAACCGCTCCTACTACGAGGAAGTGCTCGTCGTCCGGGTCCACGACGAGGTCCTCGAGCGGCAACGCCTCCCGCTGGGCAAGCGCAACGGCGCGTTCTGGGACGCGCGGTATGACGACATCAACCAGCTCGAACGGCACCTCACCCGCAACGGCACCGTGATCCTGAAGTTCTTCCTCCACATGTCGAAGGGCGAGCAGAAGAAGCGCCTGCTCGACCGGCTCGACGACCCCTCGAAGCACTGGAAGTTCTCGGTCGCCGATCTCGCCGAGCGCGCCTGCTGGAAGAGCTACCAGAAGGCGTTCGAAGAGATGCTGAACCAGACGAGCACGAAGTGGGCTCCGTGGTGGATCATCCCGGCCGACAACCAGTGGGTGTCGCGGGCGCTGGTCGCCACGATCGTGACGCGCACGGTCGAAGGCCTCGGCCTGAAGACGCCGACCGCGGACGCGCAGCAACAGCGCGATCTCGCCAAGGCGAAGCGACAACTGCTGGGCGAACGCTAGACATCTTCCAGGGCTGGAATCTGTCTCAGGGACACACGACGCCGTCCCTGAGAGCCGAGTCGCGGGGCGGATACTCGATCGCGCCCCGCATGCTCGCCTTGCGCTCCCCGCTCCCGCCACGCCCGCACCGCGTCAACCGCCTCACGGGCACACCTTGGAAAAAGCTGAGGACCGCGGGACACGGACCGGCAAAAGCATCGTTCGGCCGAGCGTCCGGCCGGGCGCTCGCGTATAATTGGCGGCGCAGCCTGTATTCCAATGACATACAAACCGCTGAGCGACGCCCGGCATCGGCCTCTTGGAGCGACGGTCAGGGCGGTCACCGCCGCCGCCGATGATGTCGCCGACCTTCCGGGAGGTGTCTTTTTCAGCGCGCTCGACGAGGAGGAGCCGGCGGACGGATTGCAGGGCCTCTACTACAAGGACGGTACCGACACGGTCCGTCGCGTGAGGCTGGCGCGGAACGGCCAGTTCCAGTTCGCCTCGCTGCCCGAGCCCACCGCGTTTCGCAGCGTGGGCGAAATCCTCCTCGTCCCGGAGGTCGATCCTCGCGCCTGGGCGGCCGCGAAGGACACCGCCATCCGCCCGTTACCGGAGTTGGCGTCCCTCCGCTCCGGCTCGTGCTTCACCGCGCTCGGAGCCAACGAGAACCCGGCGTCGCAGCGCCGCGGCGTCTACCGGCTTGGCAGTGACGGCATGTTCCGCCGCCTGCTCAAGGACCCCGGTCGAGGCCTGAACTGGTCCGACACAATCCCCATCAATCGTTTCGGGCACTTCAGCCAGATCCTCGCCATGCACGAAGACTGACCAGCGGCCAGGATAGCCGCACGAGCGTCCGCGACATCGTGGATCTCACCCGACTGCGGCTTGACGAGGACGGCGGGTGCGCCTCAGGCGCGGCCCATGAACTCCCGGGTTTCGGTGTTCACGCGGACCTTCTCACCCTGCTTGATGTACAGCGGCACGCGGATCTCGATGCCCGTCTCGAGCGTGGCCGGCTTGGTCACGTTGCCGCTCGCCGTGTCGCCGCGAACGCCAGGCTCCGTGTAGGTCACGGTCAACTCCACCTGCTGCGGCATCTGCAGGCCGATGACGTTTCCATTGAACAGCAGGATCTGCACCACCTGCCCGTCGAGCAGGCAGTCGAGCGCGTTGCCCAGCATCTCTTCCCGGAGGGTGAGCGTTTCAAAGCTCTCCTGGTCCATGAAGTGAGAGCCTGCGCTGTCACTATAGAGGTAGCTTGCCGGCACCTGGGTGAGATCCGGCTCCTTGAACTTGTCACCCGCCTTGAATGTCTTGTCGAACACCGCCTGCGTCCTCAAGTTCCGCATCTTGACGCGGACGAGCGTCTGGCCGCCCCGCGCGGTCGGCGTGGAGATCTCGACGTCAAGGCAGACGAAAGGGTTGTCGTCGAACTCGAAGCACGTCTTGCGCTTGATGTCGATCGCTTCAATCAGGGCGGCCATGCGTTACCTCACCGTGCTATTTCGATTCGACGACCGTGAACGAGCCCTTGCCCATGTTCATGCCACAGATGATGTCGATCTTGCCCGACTTGGTCGGCGTGAACTCGATGGTGGTCTCTCCCGCCCTGACGGTCTTCTTCACGTCGAACGCGTTGATCACCACCGTCCTCATGCACCCTTTCACCGTGTCCAGGTCCACTTCCATCTCCACGGGCACGCCCTTGGTGACCGTCGCCGGGGTGACGACGTAGCCCTTGTCGTCGAACGTGAGCTTGACCGTCTGGACTGTCTTCCCTGCCGGCCTGGCCACCTGCGCGGTGAGCGCCTGGGCGCTCAACATGGCGATCACGGGCAGGGCGAGCAGCAACGCGACGAGTCGCCTCGTGTTCATGTCCGTTCTCCTGTCTGCGGGGCCGGGCCGCGTGCCGGGATTTCGGGACTCGGGCGGGCGCCGAAGGACCAGGGTCGATTTTCGCTCGAAGCCGGCAATTGGGCAAGGCCGCAATCTCGGTGCATAGGCGAAAAACGTCGTTCTTGCGCTAGAATGTTCTCTTCACATCGGCACAGGCTCAGCGAGTGAGTCCCCGGCGACAAAGACGGCTGGTCGTCACGATTGTGGTGCCGACAGATTTCGTTGTCGTCGGGAGACGCGCACCTGCGGGGCCGCAGAGGGTGACATGACGCACGAGAACGGACGGCGATGACTCGATTTGCTCAGGGAGACTGGGCGCTGATCCTCGGCGGATCCAGCGGGTTCGGCTTGGCCTCGGCACGCAAGCTCAGCGTCGAGGGGATGAACGTCTGCGTCGTGCACCGCGACCGCCGCGGCGCGATGGAACGGATCAACCGCGAGTTCGACGAGATTCGCGCGAACGGCCGCGGGTTCTTCAGCCTCAACCTCGACGCACTCACGCCGGAGGGGATGGCCTCGGTCCTCGAGGGGCTGGAGAGTCGCCTCGGCTCGGACGGCAAGGTCCGGGTCCTTCTCCATTCGATCGCGTTCGGCAACCTCAAGCCGGTGGCGGCCGCGAAGCCGCCGGCCAGCGCGCCGGCTCTCGACCGATTGGCGGACGCGCTCGGCGTGTCGAAGGCCGACTTCGATCGCGCGGTCGATCGGCTCGCCGAAGCGGGTGAACCGCTGTTCCAGGCCCTGAGGCCGGTGGACTGCGGCGAGGCGATCCTGGACGACGAGGACATGGCACGCACCATCTACTCGATGGGCACAAGCCTCCTCACCTGGGTACAGCGGATTCACGGCGCGGGCCTGTTCGCCGCCGACGCGCGCGTCATTGGGCTCACCAGCGAAGGGAACGAGGTTGCGTGGCGTGGCTACGCCGCGGTGGCGGCGGCCAAGTCGGCGCTCGAGTCGGTCTCGCGAGCCATCGCTGTCGAATTTGCGCCGCACGGGATCCGCTCCAACATTCTGCAGGCGGGCGTGACCGACACGCCGGCGCTCCGCGTCATCCCGGGCAGCGCGCGCATGAAGGCTGGCGCGCGCCTGCGCAACCCGTTCGGCCGCCTGACGACCCCCGAGGACGTGGCAAACGTCGTGTTCTTGTTGAGCCTGGACGAGGCCCGCTGGGTGAACGGCGCCCTCATCCGCGTGGACGGGGGGGAACACGTTGCCTAAATACGAATCGCTTCCTGGCGACCTGTTCATTCACGGCGTCGGCCATTTCCACCCGGAAAACCGGATCGACAACGCGTTTCTGGAATCGCTGCACATCGGAACCGACGATGCGTGGATCATGGAACGGGTGGGCATCCGATCCCGTCGCACGGTGCTGGCGCTCGACTACATCGTCCGAACCAGGAACGAGCATCCCTCGGAAGCCGCCCGCTGGTCGCTGCACACGAATGCAGAAACCGGAGCGTTCGCCGCGCGGATCGCACTCGAGCGCGCGGGGATCACGCCATCGGAGATCGGCCTGGTCATCGCCGGCGGCTGTTCGCCGCAGTACTCGATCCCGGCCGAAGCCTGCCTGATCGCCGCCGAGCTCGGGATCAACGCGCCGGCCTACGACCTGAGCTCCGCGTGCTCCAGCTTTGCCGTGCAATTGCACCACCTCCGCGCGATGCGCCCCGAAGCCGTGCCCGACTACGTGCTGGTGGTCAACGTCGAAAACACCACGCGCACGGTGGACTACCGCGACCGCCGAACCGCCGTGCTCTGGGGCGACGGGAGCTCGGCCGCGGTGGTCTCGGCTCGCCTGCCCGCGCCCGTCCGCGTCAGGCAGAGCGTCGTCCACTGCGACCCGTCGGGCTGGAACAAGGTGGTCATCCCCACCGGGGGCCACTTCACGCAGGACGGGTCGGCCGTGCAAGGCTTTGCGATTCGCAAGTCGGTGGCGACGGTGAACGAGCTGGCCGCCCACCTGGCCGGCGACCGCGCGGAGATGCTGTTCATCGGCCACCAGGCCAACCTGATGATGCTGAACGCCGTATGCGAGCGGGCGAAAGTCGACCCGGACCGGCACCTGCTCAACGTGGACGAGTTTGGCAACTGCGGCGCGGCCGGCGCGCCTGGCGTGCTGTCACAGAACTGGGACCGCCTGCCGCCGCGGTGCGAAATCGCGATGGTGGTCGTCGGATCGGGCCTGACCTGGGGCGGCCTGCTGATCGACGTCAGGAGGTCTTCGTGAAATACGCCGAGTTCCTGCAGAGAACACAGTTCTCGAAGGTCGAATTGCTTGCGTGCGCGAACGGCACGCTCGTTGACGATCCACCAGCCGACGGGTTTGCCACGCTGCCTGGTCCGCCCATGCTCATGGTCGATCGTGTCGTCGAAATCAGCCACCGCGGCCCGCAGGGACGCATCGTGGCCGAGTACGATGTCCAGATTGACGCCTGGTTCTTCCAGTGTCACTTCAGGTCCGATCCCGTACAGCCCGGGTGCCTGGGTGTGGATGCGATCTGGCAGTTGATCGGGTTCTACGGCGGCGTGCGCGGCGCGAAAGGCGCGGGGCGCGCGCTCGGCGCGAAGGAGATCGAATTCTCCGGCCAGATCCGGCCCTACAACACGCTGGTGCGCTACGAGATCGACATCCGCCGCTACGCGGAACTCTCGGATACGGGCGCCGCCATCGCGATTGGCACAGGCCACGTCATCGTGGACGGCGAGCTGATCTACACGGTGAAGGACGCGAAGGTCGGGATGTTCAAGGGCATCCGGTACCCCGACTATCCGTTGCCGTCGGTGAATTCGGTCGGCGGGATCATGAACAGATAGTTGACAGTTGAGAGTGGCTGGCGGCCGGTGGCTCGTCAGTCACGCGTGACGCACTGACAACCGACAACTGACCGCCGACAACTGACAACTGTTTTACTGCTTGGATCCACCATGGTTGGAGTTCGCCTCACCCCGGCGCAGGTGCTCGAGTTGATGCCGCAGCAGCGGCCGTTCCGCTTCGTGGACGAGATCCTCGACGTGGACGGGCAGCGCATTACCGGGCGCTACACGTTCCGCGAGGACGAGTGGTTCTACGCGGGCCATTTCCCGGGACGGCCGATCACGCCCGGCGTCATCCTGCTCGAGTCGATGTGCCAGGTGGGCGTGGTGGCCATGGGCATCTACCTGTTCGCGCTGGAACGCTCGGCGGAAGAGGCGCGCGCGTGGACCACGCTGTTCGTCGAGGCGGAATCGGAGTTCCTCAAGTCGGTGCTCCCCGGGGAGACGGTGACGATTCGGGGCGAGAGGATCTTCTGGAGGCGGAACAAGCTGCGCGCGCGGATCGAGATGTTCGCGGCGGACGGCACGCTCGTGGCCCAGACCACGGCATCGGGATTGGGAGTCAGGAATGGCTGAACGAGTGGTGGTCACGGGAATGGGCGTCGTCGCGGCCAACGCCCACGGCCTGGAGGCGTTCGAGCAGGCGTTGCGGGCCGGCCGGTCGGGGATTCGCTTCCATCAGAAGCTTCGCGACCTCGCCTTCGCCTGCCAGGTCGGCGGCGTGCCCGAGGTGAGCGACGAGCTCAAGCAGCAGTACTTCTCGGCCGACACGCTTCGCGCGCTCAACAGCGGCATGGTGTACGCCAGTATCGCGGCGATCGACTGCTGGCGCGACGCCGGGTTTGTCGTGCCCGAGGCGGGCAGTGACGAGGTGGACTGGGACACCGGCGCGATCGTCGGCACCGGGATTGGCGGCGTGGACACCGTCGGCGAGTGGGTGGTCCCGCGCGTGAACGAGGGCAAGGTTCGGCGCCTCGGCAGCGCGGCCGTCGAGCAGACGATGGCCAGCTCGGTGAGCGCGTGCGTCGGCGGTTTCCTGGCGCTCGGCGGACAGGTCACGACCAACAGCAGCGCCTGCACGACCGGCACCGAGGCCATCGTGGATGCCTTCCACAAGGTGCGGGCAGGCCGGGCCGTCCGAATCCTCGCGGGCGGGGCGGAAGGGTCGTCGCACTACATCTGGGCCGGCTTCGACGCCATGCGCGTGCTGGCCCGTCAGTCGAACGACCACCCCGAAGCGGCGTCGCGGCCGATGAGCGCGTCGGCCGGCGGGTTCGTCCCCTCGTCGGGAGCGGGCCTGCTCATGGTGGAAGGCCTGTCGTCGGCGCGCGCGCGCGGCGCGCGCATCTACGCCGAGATCCTCGGCGGGCACGTGAACTGCGGCGGCCAGCGGGGCGGCGGCAGCATGACGGCGCCGAACCCCGAGGGGGCGAAACGATGCGTGCTCGCGGCGCTGGCGATCGCCGGGATCGGACCCGATCAGGTCGAGGCGATCAACGGGCACCTGACGGCGACGATGGCCGATCCGATCGAGGTGGGGACGTGGCAACGGGCGCTGGGGCGGCGGCCCGAGGAGTTTCCCTGGATCAACTCCACCAAGTCGCTCGTCGGGCACGGCCTGGGCGCGGCTGGCGGAATCGAATCGGTGGCGTCGGTGCTGCAGGTCAGCCGCGGCTTCATCCACGGGTCGATCAACTGCGAGGATGTCCACCCCGACATCGCGCCGTTTGCCGCGCGCATCCCGCATCGGACCATCGACTTCGCGCCGCGCATCCTGGCCAAGGCCAGCTTCGGCTTCGGCGACGTGAACGGCTGCCTCATCTTCGGCAGGTGGGAAGACGGACGATAAAGGAGACAGGCATGGATACCACAACAGCATTCGGAAAGATCGTCGGCATCATCAAGCCGTTCGTGAAGAACACGACGGCCTTTGGCACTGCGACCGACGGCACGCGGATCATCGAGGACCTTGGCGTGAACTCGGCACGCCTGGTGGACATCATTCTGGCGTTCGAGGACGAGTTCGGCATCGAGGTGGACGACGAGTCGGCGGACCGCGTGAGAACCCTGGGCGACGCCGTCCAGATGATCCTGCAGAAGACGGCGCCGGCGCACTGACGACCCGCCGTGTTGTCATCAAAAGAGCGTCTCGGGCTGCGGGTGCAGGAGGCCGTGTCGCAGGCCCTCATCCTCCTCACCTACTTCAGCCTCGAGGGGTGGTTGCGGTTCCGGCGCTACCGGATTTCCGCTCGGCGGCGGACCCGCGCCGAGTTCGCGGCGCTCGTCGGCGACGAGCGGGGACCGCTGCTGATCTGCGCGAACCACCTCACGCTGGTCGATTCGCTGCTGATTCAATGGGCGCTGGCCCCGGGCTGGCGCCTGTTCGTGCGCCCGGCCTGGTTCACCTGGAACCTGGCGGACAAGCACAACATCACGAAGAACGTGTTCGTGCGCATCCTCGGGTACCTCGGCAAGTGCGTTCCGGTCCTGCGCAAGGGGCCGCCCGAAGAAGCGCGCCGCACGCTCGACAAGGTGGCGTTCCTGCTGTCGCGCGGCCAGTCGGTGCTGGTGTTTCCCGAGGGCCGCCGCAGCCGCGTGGGCCGAGTGGATACAGAGAACTTCACGTATGGCATCGGCCGCATCGTGCAGGAGACGCCGTCGGCGCGGGTGCTGTGCGTCTTCGCGCGCGGCCTCGGGCAGCGGGAGTACGGCAACTACCCGCACCCGGGAGAGACGTTCTTCGTCCGGTTGAAGCGCTGCGCTCCGACGACGTCATTTCGGGGGATGCGGGGCGACCGCGACCTCGCGACGCAAATCGTCGGGCACCTGAGCGAGATGGAGCAGGAGTACTTTGAGAACGCGATCCTGGATCGGTAACGACATCGTCGATCTCGCCGAGCCCGGCGTGGCGGGCAAGGAACACGATCGGCGGTTCATGGACCGGGTCTTCACGCCCGCGGAACGCGATCGGATCCTGGCGGCCGCCGCCCCGACGCTTGCGTTGTGGAAGGCGTGGACCGCGAAGGAGACCGCGTTCAAGATCGCCAGCAAGCTTCGCGAAGGCGTGATCTTCGCGCACAGGGCGTTCGAGGTCGGCCCGGAACCGGCCGCCGCGGCCGGGAGCAGCCTCACCACGGCAGGCAGCCTCGGCCAATGGGTCAGCGTGCAGTTCGAAGATCTCGACATCCGCGTCCGCTGGGAGATGGCGGTCGACTACATTCACTGCGTCGGACAGCTCGCGCGCGGTGACGCCGTGAGCGCCCAGGGCGCCTCCGAGCCGGCGGGTCGCCCGCGACGACTGCTGGCCGGAATCCTCCACGACAGAGAGGCGCTGGACGGCATCCTGAGCCTGGCGGAACAGGCCTCGGTCTACTCGATCGCATCCGAGCGCGCGCGCCTGCTGGCTCGCCGGTTGATGGATCGGTGGGACCTCCAAGGCGCCGAGATCGTGCGCATGTGGCGCGCGTGGGGATGGGGCCCGCCCGTCGTCGCCCAGGAAGGCCACCCGGTCGCCGGATTCGACGTCAGCCTCTCTCACGACGGCCGATTCGTGGCCGCCGCGCTGGCCGGGCCTGTCCTCACGTAACGTCCTGAATCGAGGTCGCGAACGCCAGCGCGAGCAGCGCCTGCTGCTCCAACTGGTGCGCCTTGCCCGAGCCGGTCGCCGGACTCGCCGACGCGCGCCGCTTCACGGAGGTGACGCCGGGGTGGGCGAAGATCGTGCGGAGGCGCGGCATCACGTAGAAATGCGCCCCCATGTTCTTCGGCTCCTCCTGCACCCACACCAACTCGCGCGCCTCAGGATACTCCGCGAGCGCCTGGGTCAGCGGCGTCGTCGGGAACGGATAGAGCTGCTCGAGGCCGAGGATCGCCGTGGTCGTGTCGCCCCGGCGTTTCCGTTCGGTGCCAAGCTCGTGCACGATCTTCCCGGTGCCGATCAGGATCCGTCGCACGCGAGACGACGCCTCCTCGTCGAGGAGCACGGTCTGGAACCGTCCCCGGGTCAGCTCGTCGATCGGCGATGACGAGCTGGCGTGCCGCAGCATGCTCTTCGGCGTGAACACGATCAGCGGCTTGCGCCAGCTGCGGAGCGCCTGTCGCCGCAGCAGGTGGAAGTACTGCGCGGAGGTGGATGGCTGGCAGACCTGCAGGTTGTCTTCACCGGCGAGCTGCAGGAAGCGCTCGATCCGGGCGCTCGAGTGTTCGGGGCCCTGGCCCTCGTAGCCGTGGGGCAGGAGCAGCACAAGGCCCGACAGCAACCCCCACTTGTCTTCGCCGGCGCTGAGGAACTGGTCGATGACGACCTGCGCGCTGTTGACGAAGTCGCCGAACTGCGCTTCCCAGAGGACGAGCGCCTCGGGGTAGTCGCGGCTGAAGCCGTACTCGAAGGCCAGAACGGCCGCCTCGGACAGCGGCGAGTTGTAGATCTCGCATCGGGCCTGTCCCGGGGCGACGTGGCTGAGCGGCATGAACGTCCGCTCGTCCTCGGTATCGATCAGCACCGCGTGCCGCTGGTTGAACGTCCCGCGTTCGCTGTCTTGTCCGCTCAGGCGAATCGGCACACCGCGTGTGAGCAGGCTTCCCAACGCCAGCGCCTCCGCCATCCCGTAGTCCAGGCGCCGCGTGCCGGCCGCCATCTCGGCGCGCTGCTCCAGCAGCTTCTTCACCTTCGGGTGGATGTTGAACCCGTCGGGCCACGACGTGATCCCCGCCGCCACCGCGCGCAACTCCTCGAGTGCGGTGCCAGTGTCCACCTCGTACGACGCGTTGTGGCAGCCGCCCTGGTAGCGGGACCAGTAGGCCGGCAGCTGCGCCAGCGCCACGCGCTCCAAGATCTTCCTGGCGTCCTCTTGCGCCTGGCCGTACTCGGCACGCACACGCGCGGGGAGGTCGCCGACGTCGAGACCGGCCCGCGTCGCGAACACCTGCCACAGCGGCGGGTGGTTCTTGATCGCCTTGTACATCCGCGGCTGCGTGATCGTCGGGTCGTCCACCTCGCTGTGCCCGTGACGACGGTATCCGACCATGTCGATGAGGACGTCGCTGCTGAAGGTGTAGCGGAACTCGGCGGCGAGTCGGGCCACCCGGGCCATCGCGGGCAGGTCCTCGCCGTTGACGTGGAAGATCGGGATCGGGAGCCGGCGCGCCACGTCGGTCGAGAATGGCGACGCATGCAGTTCCCTGTCTGACGTCGTGAATCCGAGTTGGTTGTTGACCACCACGTGGATGGTGCCGCCCACGGTGTAGCCGGGTAACCCTGAGAAGTTCAACGCCTCGGCGGTAATGCCCTGACCTGCGAACGCGGCATCGCCGTGGAGGACAATCGCCATGATCCGCTTCCAGGCGCCGTCACCCTCCCGCATCTGGCGCGCGCGCGTCCGC
The DNA here is from genome assembly GCA_025363775.1 of Acidobacteriota bacterium. Classification (GTDB taxonomy): domain Bacteria; phylum Acidobacteriota; class Vicinamibacteria; order Vicinamibacterales; family Fen-181; genus FEN-299. The sequence continues at coordinate 23,495 of JANYLG010000085.1, forward strand.
CCGACGGCGACGGGATAGACCGCCTCGAGATGGCTCGGATTCGAGACGAGCTTCACCCGAAGGTCCCGGCCGCGTCGAGTCCGATAGGCGCCGGTCGCTCCCATGTGGTACTTGACATCGCCGCTGCCGAGCACGCTCTTCGGGTCGGGATCCTCAAAGCCTGCGTAGACGTCGAGCACCGGGCGGCCGACAATCTGAACCATGACGTTGAGCCGGCCGCGGTGGCTCATGCCGATCAACGCTTCCTCGAGCCCCCCGCCGGCTGCCTCGTCGAGGATGTCGTCGAGCAGGGGGATGAGTCCGGTGACGCCTTCGAGCGAGAACCGCTTCGAGCCCGGGTATCGGCTGTGCAGCACCTCTTCGAACAGATCCGCGCGGACCAGGCGTTCGAGGGCCGCCTGGCCGTCGATCGCAGGAATCGGCTGCTCGATGCGCTCCTGCACCCATCGGCGACGTGCGGGGTCGGCGATGTGCATGAACTCAACGCCGATGGGGCCGCAATACCAGCCACGGGCCCGGGCGGCCACGTCCCCCTTCGCATCCAGTTCGGGGTGCGGCGCTGGCTGCGCCAACAGCAGCGGGTCGAGAGCCGCTTCGAGATAGCCCCACCGCCGGAACGCATCGAGGACGCGCTCGTCATCGACGAGCCTGACTTCGGGCTGTTGCGCCATCGTCTTCTGCCTCTGTGGTTCGAGAACACTCCCGATGACCAGTGTTGCGCAACGCGGCAGATCTTGTCTACCGTGGCTGACGAGAAGGCGGATGTCGCACGCAATCGGTGGCCATCCGGGCGTGATTGCGGGTAAGCTCGTTGTGTGAGATCCCATTCCATGACACGCAGGACGATCGCCCGGTTCTGGTGGTGCCTCGCCGTGGTCGTGGCGGCTGCTGCCGCCGCGAGCGCCCAGGACAAGCCGGCACCGGGCCCCGCGCAGACCGTGACGCTCGATCGACCCGTGGCCGTCGATCCGCGCATCACCATCGGCTACCTGTCGAACGGCCTCCGGTACTACATCCGGGCCAACGCCCGGCCCTCGCAGCGCGCTGAGCTCCGGCTCGTCGTGAACGCCGGGTCGGTGATGGAGGAGCCGGACCAGGTGGGCCTCGCCCACTTCATCGAGCACATGGCGTTCAACGGCAGCGAGAACTTCGCCAAGCAGGACCTCATCCGGTTCATGGAATCGATCGGGATGCGCCTCGGCCCCGGCGTGAACGCGAACACGTCGTTCGACGAGACGGTCTACATGCTGCACGTCCCCACCGACAACCCCGAGGCGATGCAGAAGGCGTTCCTGTTCTTTGCCGACGTCGCCCATCGCCTGTCGTTCGACGCCGACGCGATCGACAAGGAACGCGGCGTCATCATCGAGGAATGGCGGCAGGGACGCGGCGCGGCGGCGCGCATGCAGGACCAGCAGTTCCCCGTGCTCCTGAAGGGCTCCCGCTACGCCGAGCGCGTGCCGATCGGCACCAAGGAGAACCTCGAGCGCTTCAAGCCAGAAGCGCTGAAACGCTTCTACACGACCTGGTATCGCCCTGACCTGATGGCCGTCATCGCGGTCGGCGATTTCAACAAGAACGACGTGGAGCGGCTCATCAGGGAGCAGTTCGGCCGAATCCCCGTGGCCGAGGAACGGAAGCCGCGACCCGCCTTCGACGTCCCGGACCACCCGGACACGCTCTACGCCATCGCCACCGACCCGGAAGCCACCATGACGACGGTGGCGCTCTACAACATGCTTCCCCTCCGCGAGCAGACGACGGTAGGGGCATACAGGCAGCGGCAGATCGAGCGGCTCCACGTCGGGATGCTGAACGCCAGGCTCGCGGAGCTGGCCATCAAGCCCGACGCTCCGTTCATGAGGGCGGGCATCCAGCGCGGTATCTTCGTGCGAACGAAGGAAACGGCGTCGTTGATGGCGCTGGTCAAAGAGGACGGCATTGCCCGCGGCCTGACGGCGCTGGTCACCGAGTCGGCCAGAGCCGCGCGGTTCGGGTTCACGCCTGGCGAACTCGAGAGGGAGCGCGTCGAGGTGCTGCGCGGTTACGAGAGCGCGTTTGCCGAGCGCGACAAGGAAGAGTCGGCGGATCTGGCCGCCGAGTTCGTCCGGGCCTTTACCCAGCAGGAGCCGACACCGGGCATGCCGTATGAGTACGGCCTGGTCCAGCGCTTCCTGCCCGAAATCACCCTCGAAGAGGTCAACAAGGTGGCCCGGGACTGGACCAGCGGCAGCCGCGTCGTCCTGGTCAACGCGCCGAAGAAGGACGGGCTGGCGGTTCCCGACAGCACACAACTGGCCGCGGCCATGAAAAGCGCCATGAGCGGCGACATCAAGCCGTATGTGGACGTCGCCACCACCCGGTCGCTGATGGAGCGCCTGCCCGAACCGGGCAGGGTCGTCAAGACGACGACGCGGGATCGGTTCATGCTCACCGAGTGGGAGCTTTCAAACGGCGTGAAGGTTGTGCTGGTGCCGACCAGTTTCAGGCAGGACGAGGTGGTCTTGCGCGCCACCAGCCCTGGCGGCACCTCGCTCGCGGGCGACAAGGACTACGTGGCGGCCGTGACCGCCGCGCAGGTCGTTGGCGCGGGAGGCGTCGGCCCGTTCGACGTCATCCAGCTCCGGAACGCGTTGTCCGGCAAGGCCGCGTCGGTGACGCCGTTCATCAACGACACCGAAGAAGGGCTCGGCGGGATCGCCTCCCCCAAGGATCTCGAGACGCTCTTCCAGCTCGTGTACCTGAGTTTCACCCAGCCGCGGGCCGACGCGGCGGCCTTCGGCGTGATGACCGCGCAGGCGAAGGCGATGCTCGCCAACCAGCAGGCCAGTCCCGAATGGACGTTCAGGCAGACGCTGGAAACCGCCCTCACGCAGAACCACTACCGTGCGCGGCCCATGACGTCGCAGATGGTGGACGAGATGGACCTGCAGCGCTCGTTCGCGTTCTACAAGGACCGTTTCGCGGACGCAAGCGACTTCACCTTCGTGTTCACCGGGAGTTTCGACCTCGCGACGATCAAGCCGCTGGTCGAGCGCTACCTGGGCGCGCTGCCCTCGCTGGGCAGGCGCGAGACCTGGAAGAACGACGGCGTCACCCCGCCGAAGGGCGTCGTGGAGAAAGTGGTTCGGAAAGGGATCGAGCCGAAGAGCCAGGCGGCCATCGTCTTCACCGGCCCGATCCAGTTCGACTCGGCGCACGAGGTCGCCCTCGACGCGCTGTCGCTGGTGCTCGAGGGGCGGTTGCGCCGCTCCCTGCGGGAAGCGCTGCGCGGCACCTACGGAGTCGAAGTCGGGGCCCGGGCGTCGAAGATCCCCGAGGCCCGGTACAGCGTCACCGTGGAATTCGGCTGCGACCCGGATCGCACCGAGGAACTCGTGGCGACGCTCTTCAAGGAAATCGAGCGGCTGAAGGCCCAGGGGCCGACCGAGGCCGAGGTGGGCGACGCGCGCGAGGCCATGATGGTGGCCCACCGCACGGACCTCGCGGAAAACGCCCGTCTCGCGGCGAAGATCGTGGACCGCTACGAGATGTCCGAGGACGTCGCGCAGTTCTTCGACCTGCCTGGCGAGTTCCTGAAGGTGAACGCGGGCGCCGTCCAGGACGCGGCGCGGCGTTACCTGAACACCGCCAACTACGTGCGAGTGACGATGTTCCCCGAGACCGGCGGCCAGAAGAAGTAGACGAAGACGATGACGCCCGCCACCAGCGCCCCCCGGCGGCCACGACCATCGCGATTCGCCGCCAGCCGACCTCGGCCACCGAGCCGACACTCGTAACACGTCCGGGCACGTGTGTCCTTTCGAGCGCGGTCCGCCCCCGACGTTCTTCGCCGCCGCTGTGATATACTCTCACAGTCAGGTTGGGTAAGAGCACTCCGCTCTGTCCGCGTTCGAGTCGAAGTGAGCCACACGGTCTCACTTCCCCGGCACACGGCATCAGTCAGGAAGAGCCTTTCTCCATCCCGCTCGAGGGCCGCATCCGGACCCTGGGCGATCGGTATCCCGATGAACGGACGTTGACGGTCCGCCATCACCATCCACCCCGCAAGCGGGTAGGAGATTAGGCATGGGTCGAAAACTCTACGTTGGAAATCTGCCGTACGAAGTCGGCGAAGCGGACCTTCAGCAGCTGTTCGGCGCGGCGGGGACCGTTGAATCGGTCAACGTCATGCGCGACATGGCCACAGGCCGGGCGCGCGGGTTCGCGTTCATCGAGATGAGCACGGACGAAGAAGCCCAGAAGGCAATCACCCAGTTCAACGAGCACTCGATGGGCGGGCGCAACCTCACAGTCAACGAGGCGCGTCCCAAGCCCGAGCGTTCGGGCGGCTTCGGCGGCGGCGGTGGCAACCGGCGCCGGTCCGAACCGCGCTGGTAGCGATGGCGGCGGCGGGCGTCACAACCTGACGTCCCGCTGCGACGCCGGGCATCGGCCCGACGAGTCTCGCGCCAACTGACCCGGGGACGGTTCTTTCGAGGGTGCCGCATGTGCACCATCTCGAAAGGAACGTCCCCGTTTTTCGTTTCCCCCTCATCAATTGATTCCTTGCGGGGTTCTTTGCGAACGCGATTGAAGCGACGGCAGATCAACAACAAAGACTGGAGAAACAAGCGATGACTCGGATCACCGAAATTGCTGCCGATCTCTATCAGATTTCTACGTTCATTCCCGAAGTGAATCTCCAATTCAATCAGTTTCTCGTACGCGACGAACAGCCTTTGCTGTTTCACACGGGGATGAACAGGTTGTTTCCGGTCGTGCGGGACGCCGTGGCCACGTTGATCCCACCCTCACAGATCCGGTGGATCGGCTTCAGTCATTTCGAGGCCGATGAATGTGGCGCCCTCACCGCATGGCAGACTCTCGCGCCCTCCGCGACGGGCGTGTGCAGTCTGGTCGCCAAGTTGGTGAGTGTCGACGATGTGGTGGCTCTCCGCCCGGCGCAGGCCCTGGCAGATGGCGAACAGCTCTGTACCGGGACGTATCGTTTTCGCTTTCTTCAGACGCCCCATGTCCCCCACTGCTGGGAGTCGGGGCTGCTGTTCGAGGAAACACAGGGCACCCTGTTGTGTTCCGACCTGTTCCATCAGAACGGGGACGGCGAGCCAAGCACGAGCGCGGACGTTGTGGGCCCTTTCAAACGGATGTTAGTCGACTATCAGCACGGGCCTTTTGCCAACTACTTGCCCTATACATCCCACACAGAAGCGACGCTGCAACGGCTGGCAGCGCTCAAGCCCCGCACTCTGGCCACGATGCACGGGTCGACGTTTGTTGGGGATGGCGAACAGGCCTTTGCCGACCTTGCACAGGCCATGAAAGACGTTCTTGCGGGACACTAAGGCACATTCCATGGTGCTCAAAGTATGTCTGGCGGGGGCAACCGGTTGGGCGGGTTCCGAGCTTGCACGCTCGATTGCGAACACTGCGGACCTCGTCCTTGTCGCTGCGGTCGCACGCACGCACGCCGGCCGTGTCCTGGGCGAGGTACTGGGCGAGCCGCGCCTCACCGGTCATATTTACGCCTCGGCCGCAGAGGCGCTCGCCAATCCCTGCGACGTCTTTGTCGAGTACACCAAACCGGATAGCGCCAAGACCCACATCCTGACCGCGCTCGAGCACGGGGCGCACGTCGTGGTGGGAACCTCCGGACTCACGGAAAGCGATTTCGCGCAGATCGACGTCGTCGCGCGCCAACAGCATCGTGGGGTACTCGCCTGTGGCAACTTTGCCTTGACGGTCGTGCTGCTCCAGAAGTTTGCCGAAGCCGCGGCCCGGCTCATCCCTCAATGGGAGATCATCGACTATGCGCGCGACGACAAAGTCGACGCACCGAGCGGTACCGCTCGCGAGCTTGCGTTTCGCTTGTCGAAAGTGCGCAACCCTGAGCCCACGGTTCCTCTCGCGAGGACGGTCGGCCCCCGAGAGACCCGAGGCGCCACAGTGTCCGGCTCTCAGGTTCACTCCATTCGTCTGCCCGGTTACGTGATCAGCGCCGAGATCATCTTCGGGATGCCGGATCAAACGCTGACGATCCGTCACGACTCGGGGAACAGCGCACGCCCGTACGCGGACGGGGCTCTGCTCGCCATTCGGAAGGTCTCTACGCTCGTTGGCGTCCATCGCGGTCTGGACTCCGTGCTCGATCTCTGACCCAGGGTGGAACGGCGTGAATGGCGACGATGACACCCAACCGTCCGCGGCAGCGGACCCGCCGCAAGCGGCGCGCCGCTCTGCGGGCACGTTCGGCGGACATCCGGGGAGAGAACCGGATTGACACGACGGCCCGATAACGTACGTGGTCACGTACCTACTGAGGATGTCCCGATGGCCGGGCGGAAGTAGCACGCCAGGGTTCGGCTTCAACGCTCGCGTTTCCTGGCAGGAATCGGTTGGGTTACCGAGCCGCAAACGGGTTGCGGACGTGAACGCCCCGAATCGTCTGGCCGTCGTTCAGGTCCTCGGTCCACAGTGTGTCGCAGCCCGATTCGGCGGCCGCCCGCAGCACCATCGCGTCCCAGAAACTCAGACGTGCCTGTCTCTGGAGATCGATCGCCGCGAGGACGTCATCGACCGTTGGCGAGAACACTCGCCAGGCGGCAAACTCCCGAATCCGATCAGCCGCCTCGTCTACCGAGAGTGGACGAGCGACGCGGCGGGTGACGGTCACGAAGAACTCCTGCAGCACCTGCACGCTCAGGCACCCAGTGCCGGTCTGCCAGACCCGTTCGAGCAGTGTCCTGGCCGCCGTCTGCTTGATGCCTGCCGAAGAGTCGAAGGCGTAGACGAGGACATTGGTGTCGACGAACTCGCGCGACGCTTCACCGCTCATGGAGATCATCGCGGGACCATGAGGGGCGCCCGCCGGTGCCGAGCGACCGAGGCGCACGCAAGGCGGCGAGCGATCGCCGCCGCGCCGTCGCATAGCGCCGATCCTCGTCCGTGAGGCGAGCGAGCGCCGCCGCCATCAGCGCCGACATTGAGGTGTCGCGTTCCGCAGCGAGCCGCTTCACCCGCTTCAGCAGTTCCGAGGGAAGACGCAGAGTGACGTTCTGGACCTCAGCCACGAAAACGAGTGTAGCACGAAAACGCGTGCATCGTGGCGATCCGTGGGCCACGCTTGGGATGGCCGCTCCCAATGATGGGGCGATATGATCCAACAGGAACCGACAAGATGAGCCAACTGCACCGCATCACGACCCGACCCGGGCAGTGAGGGGCGTTCCTCCAGCGGGTTGGAGGAGATGGCGCGCGGCTACGGTTGCCGCGAACCGGCCGCCGGCTGCTTGTAGATCTTGCCGTCCTTCATCACGAACGCGACCTTCTGGAGCGTCGTGATGTCGGCGGTCGGATCGCCGGAGACTGCGACGAGATCGGCGAGCAGCCCCGGCTTGATCGTGCCGATCCGCTCCTCGAGCCGCATCACCTTGGCGTTCACGGCCGTGGCAGCGAGCAGAACCTGTGCGGGCGTCATCCCGTCGCGCACCATCCACTCGGCCTCGCGGTAGTCCTCGCCGTGTGAATACACGCCCACGTCGCCGCCGAGACCGATGACGACGTGGTTCTTCAGGGCGAGCTGGAACGCCTGCTTCGCCTGCTCCATCGATCGCGTCGGGGGGCCGCCTCGCGTGTAGGCGCCCGAGTACTCGGCCGAAGCCTCCGCGGCGGTGAGCGTGGGAAAGAACGCCACGTTGCGTTCGGCCATCATCCTGAAGACCTCGTCCGTGCCGCCGTAGCCGTGCTCGATCGTGTCCACGCCTGCCACGACCGCGCGCCGCATGCCCTCGGCGGTCGACGCGTGAGCCGAGACCGGCTTGCCGGCGCTCCGCGCCTCGTAGACCAGGGCCTTCAATTCGTCCTCGGTGAAGGTCGGGACCGACGGCCCGGTGCCGCGCCGATAGTCCGCGTAGACCTTCACCCAGTCGGCGCCGTGTCCCACCTGCTCTCGCACCGCCTTGAGCACCTCGGGGACTCCGCTCGCCTCCTGAGCGCCCTTCGGCGTGTCCACGTTGGGCGCGAAGCCGGAGGGGCCGGGGCCGTAGCTGGCGGTCGCGACGATCGCGCGGGTGGCGACGAACAGGCGCGGGCCGGGAATCAGCCCTTCGTTGATCGCGCGCTGCACGGAGACGTCGGCGTATCCCGCGCCCTCGGTGCCCAGGTCACGGATGGTCGTGAACCCGGCGAGCAACGTCCGCTCGCAGTGCCGCACCGCCTCGATCGTGCGATAGGCTTCCGGCTCCTTCAACACCTGGTCGTTCCACACCGTCTCGTTGTAGGCGTGCAGGAAGATGTGCGTGTGGGCCTCGATGAGGCCGGGCAGGAGCGTCATCCCGGGCAGGTCGATCGCGCGCGCATCGGGCGGCGCGTTCACCGTGGACGAGGGACCGACGGCGGCGATCATGTTGCCGGTGACAAGGACGACCCAGCCCGGGTGGGCCTGGTCGCTGGTCGCGTCGAACACCTGCTGCGGGCGAAGCAGCCAGCTGGCGGCTGGCGGCGGCGCCTGCACGGGCGGCGGCGCCTGCGGTCGCTGCGCACGCAGGTCGATGGCCGGCACGACGGCCCACAAGGTCACGGCAAGAAACAGGCTCGCAGACAACGCCCGGAATGTTCGCTTCATGAATAGGGATTATACGCGCCGATTCGACGCCGGCAAGAGCGAGATCGGAAAAGAACCTCTACCCGAAGGCGCCTGACATGCGGCAGGTGGCCACGCAGCTCTCGAGAGGATGAGGGTCGAGGGGATTCCGATCCCCGCTATACTGGACCCATCTCTAATGCCTCGATCCCGACTCGTCCACGCGCTGTCATTCGCCGTCGGGCTGGTCATGGCCGGGCCGGTTTCGGCCCAGGTGCTGCCGTCGCAGCCGCTGACGTTTCTCGACGGCCGCCTGAACGTGTCCGGCGACGTCTCCGCGGCCTTCTCGACGAGTGACCACGGCACGTACTTCAACTACGGCGACTATCAGTACGACACGATGCGCCTGGTGCGTCTTGGCGCGGCGGCGTCGTTGCGCCTGGGGCCGCGCGTGACGGCGGGTGCCGACCTGAGGGCCGAGGGTGAGACGGAGGGCGGCCCCTGGCGGGTCTACCCGGTGTTGCTGTTCCTCCGCGTCAGGCCGTTTGCGGCCTCGTCGTTCGCCGTGGCGGCCGGCATCGTGCAGCCGGCGTTCGGCGCGTTCATGCAGCGCCGCTACGGTGTCGACAACCTGCTGATTGGGTATCCGCTCGCCTACCAGTACACGACAGGCGTTCGCGCCGACGCGCTGCCGGCAACAGCCAACGACGTGCTGAACAACCGTGCGCGCGGCTGGGCACCGAAATACAGCATCGGCGCGGGAGTCGGCGTCTCCGGGCTGCCGCTGGTCAACGCCACCGGGTGGAGCCCTGGCGTCACCGTGTCGGCTCACAGCGCGACGATGTCGGCGACGATGGCCGTCACAAGGGGGGGGCTGGCCTCGCCCGGCAGCGTGAGCTGGAACGCCGGCTGGGAGGTGACCGGACGCGTCGAGCTTCGGCCGGCGACCGGGCTGGTGCTGGGTGTGTCGGGGGCACGCGGGAGTTTTGTCGACGAGCGGCTCTCGCCGATCGTTGCCACGGCGGTGTCGAACCGTGATCCCCGTGAAACGGCGGTCGGCCTGGACGCGGAGTACTCGTGGGGCTACTGGCTGGTACGGATGGAAACCGTGATCAGCCTGCGCACTTATCCTGCCTTCCTCGCGCCCTACCTCCTGGATCCCTTGACCGCGGTGGGGATAGACGGGGAGGTGCGCTACAAGATCCGTCCTGGCCTGTATGCGGCGGCGCGCGTCGGCCACTTGGCGTTCGGCACCATCGACGGCTCGGCAGGGCCAGCGGGGTGGGATGCCGACGTGACGCGCGTCGAGGCCGGCCTGGGTTACTCGATCATCCGGAACGTGCTGGTGAAAGCGGTCTATCAGTACAATCGGCGCGACTCGACCCGCTTGCCGTCGCTGAGCCTGGGGGCGGCGCAACTGGTTGTGCGATTCTGATGCGGCAACTGCTCAACGCCACCTGTTCGGCGGTTTTGCTCGTGATGCTGACGACCATCCCATCCGCCGGTCCTGAGGCGACTCCGGCGGTGGGCGCGCTCCGCGGCCGGGTCGAGGTGCTGCACCCGCTGTCGGCCTCCCACACGGTGCAAGGCGGCTCCGACGAGCGTACCGTCACCGACACTCGTCTTCAGTCGGTCGTGTACTTCGACGACGTCCCGCCAGATCCGGAGCCCGTGTTGCCCATGCGAGGGCGGCTGCACCAGGCCAACGAGACATTCGTGCCGCACCTCCTGGCGCTGACGACCGGGAGCGTGGTGGACTTCCCCAACGACGACAAGACGTATCACAACGTCTTCTCGCTCTCGAAGGCGAAGCGGTTCGACCTTGGCCGCTACGCCGCCGGCCGATCGAAGTCGGTCACGTTCGACCAACCGGGGATCGTGCGCGTGTTCTGCGACATCCACTCGCACATGAACGCGTTCATCCTCGTCTTCGCCCACCGGTTCTTCACGGTGACCGACCAGGACGGACGCTACCTGATTGAGCAGATCCCCCCGGGAACCTACCGGGTCACCGCCTGGTACGAGGGGATTGCGCTGCAGACCGCGCCCGCGACGATCCCGGCCGGCGGAACCGCTGACCTCGACTTCCGCCTGCGGCAATGAGAGTCCTCGCCTCGCTCACCAACCGGATCTTCCTGGCCAGTTCGCTGCTGGCGGTCATCTCGATTGGCGCGGCGATTTTCGTCGTCAACGCCCGCGTGACCGCGGACGCCGAGACGGGCCTGCAGCGGGAACTGCAGGACGCGGCCGGGCTGGTGGTCGAGTGGCGAACGACGCTGTCGGAGAACTTCTTTCTGGCCGCCAGGCTGATCGCCGATGCACCCAAGCTGAAGGCCGCGGTTGACACGGGCGACGGGATGACCGTGCTGCCGCTGGCGCGCGAGTACCGCCGGCAGGTCCACTCCGACGCGTTCATCGTCACCGATCGGCTGGGCCGGGTGCTGGCGGCGGCGGGCGAGGCCGGGTCCGTCGAGGAACCGCCCGCCGCGGCCGTGGAGCGGGCGCTGGCCGGCCACGAGTCGGTATCCTATCGCCCGCACTCCAACGGTCTCCTCGAGATGGTCACCGTGCCGATCGCCCTCCAGCCGCAGGTGATCGGCAGCCTGAGCGTCGGGTTCCTGTTCGACCGGCGGAGGGCCGAGCAGTTCAAGCGGGCGACCGATATCGAGATCGCGTTCGCCATCGGTGGCCGCGTCGTCGCCGGGACACTGCCCGCCAGGGACCTGCCGTCATTGACGCCGCTTCTCGCGTCGCCCGGCGGTGCGCGCCTCGCGCTTGGGGACAGCGAGTATCTGGGCCTCGTGCGGTCGCTGGCGACACCGGCCGGTTCAGACACCATCTCGGCGTCGTCGGCCATCGGCCATCAGGGGGCAGACCCGGTGCCGTTGGTGGTGGTCCTGCAGTCGCGGTCGGAGCGGCTGCGCTTCCTGCGCGACATCCACTCGGCTCTCGGCCTGACCGCGTTGATCGCCGTCCTCGTCGCGGTTCTGCTGAGCTACATGGTGGCGCGGACGGTGACGCGGCCCCTCGCGGCGATCACCAACGGCATGCGTGAGATTGCCGCGACGGGAGACCTGACGCGCAAGATCGACCTGCCGCCGGGCAACCGCGACGAGGACGCGCAACTTCTGGCCAGCACGCTGAATCGGCTCACCGAGTCGGTGGCGCGCTTCCAGCGGGAGGCCCGCCAGCGAGAGCGGCTGTCGTCGCTCGGCCGGCTTTCCACGGTCATCGCGCACGAGATCCGCAATCCGCTGATGATCATCAAGGCGGCCGCCCGCACGCTCCGACGCGAATCCAGCGACCAGGGCGAAGTGCGGCAGGCGGCCGCGGACATCGACGAAGAGGTGGGCCGCTTGAACCGGATCGTGACCGAGGTGCTCGATTTCGCGCGCCCGATTCACTTCGACTACGGCGAGGCCGATCTGTCGGCCCTGTGCGCGCAGTCGGCGACCGCAGCGTCGGCGGGCGACGCCGACCCGGTGGTACGGGTGGTGTCGCCGGGGCCGATACCGGTCACGACCGACGCCGAGCGGCTCCGCGGAGTGCTCGTCAATCTCATCACGAACGCCAGGCAGGCGGTGGCGTCCAGCCGGCCGGCGGAGGATCCGCCGGTGTCGCGGCCCGCGGGTGACACCGACGTCGAGGTCCGCGCGGGGGCGGTCGGCAGCGACCGCGTCGTGATCGAGATTGCGGACCGGGGGCCGGGGATCCCCGCCGACGTCCTACCGCGGGTCTTCGACCCGTACTTCAGCACCAGGCGCGAGGGGACTGGCCTCGGACTGGCTATTGCCCGGAACGTGATCGACGGCCTGGAAGGCACCATTACGCTCACGAGCAGCGTCGGCGCCGGGACCCGCGTACGGATCGAGCTGCCGCGGATACCGGACGCCGCCCGTGACGCGCGCGACCCCATTCGAAGGTGAAGTGATGGCGACGCATGGCTCGATCCTCGTTGTAGACGATGAAGAGAAGATCCTCCGGGCGCTGACGCGCGCGCTGCGCGACGAGGGGCACGAGGTGACCGAGACCGGCGACCCGAGGCACGTGCAGCGCCTGGTCGCCGAGCGCTCGTTCGACGTCCTGGTGATCGACAACGTGATGCCCGAGATCACCGGCCTCGAGATCATCCGCAGGATCGTCGCCTCCACCCAGGAAGTCGACCGCCCGCAGATGCTGATGATGACGGCGCATGCCACGGTCGAGAGCGCGATCGAAGCGATGAAGCTGGGCGCGCTCGACTATCTCCAGAAGCCCTTCGAGATCGACGAACTGCTGGTCGTCGTCAGCCGCGCCCTGGAGCTGCAGCAGTTGCGGGTCCAGAACCGCTACCTGATGAGCGAGCGCGACGAGGAGTTCAACAACTACGGCATCGTGGGCGGGAGCGCTGCCGTCCAGGAGTTGCTGAAGACGATCGAGCTGGTGGCCGAGACGAGGAGCACCGTCCTCATCACCGGCGAGACCGGAACGGGGAAGGAGATGGTGGCGCGCGCCATCCACGACCGCAGCGGGCAGCGCGACAGGCCGCTGATCAAGGTGAATTGCGCGGCCATTCCGGAGTCGCTGCTCGAGTCCGAGCTGTTCGGGTACGTGCGCGGTGCCTTCACGGGCGCCATCAACAACAAGCGCGGGAAATTCGCCCTCGCCGACGGCGGCACGATTTTTCTCGACGAGATCGGCACGATGAGCCCGGCGCTGCAGGCGAAGCTGCTTCACGTCCTGCAGGACCGCGAGTTCGAGCCGCTCGGCGCCGAGCGCACGCAGCGCGTGGACGTGCGCGTGATCGCGGCGACCAACCGCGACCTGCGCCAGATGGTCGCCGAGGGGAAGTTCCTCGAGGACCTGTTCTACCGCCTGCACGTCATTCCCGTGCAGATCCCGCCGCTGCGCGAGCGACGGGAGGACATCCCGCTGCTCGTCGAGCACTTCGTCAAGAAGCACCGGAAGCTGGCCGGCAAGCGCATCGAGCGGATCGAGGACGGCCTGCTGAAGACGCTCCAGGAGTATGACTGGCCGGGGAACGTCCGCGAGCTGGAGAACACGATCGAACGCGCCGTCGTGCTGTCCACCGGGCCCGTGATCACGCCTGTCGCGATCTCGGCGATCGGCTCGCCGAAGACGCAGACGTCAGCGCTGCCGTCGCTCGAACTTCGGGACAACGTCGAGTGGGTCGAGCGGGAAACCGTTCGGCGTGCGCTCGAGGCCTCGCGTGGCGTGAAGAAAGATGCGGCGGAGTTGATGGGGATCAGCCAGCGCGCCCTGAGCTATTACCTGGCGAAGTACCGCGTCGAGTAATGTCTGCGTTGTTACGTGTTTCGTAAACCACCTATTCCCACCTCGTAACCGGCGCGTCCCTTCCGTTCGAACACTCCAGTCTTCCTGGCAATATCCAGACAGCTGGCCTGGCATCGTCGTTGCTGTCCTGTCAATTAGCCCAGCCGAGCGGGAACCAAAGGGACTCGGCCGGGTTATCGTCGAAGACTTCGCGCACAAGGGACTCAGGCGCGTCGCTGACGTGCAACATCGACAAGAGGACAAATGAGATACGTCGAACTGCTATCCGGGCTCCTCGGGACACTGCTGGTCACATGGTCGATCGCCGACGGCCTGGATGCGCGGGCGATGTCCGAGCAGGCGGCGGCGCGACCGGTCAAGACGTTCGAGGTCGTGGCCCAGCGGTTTTCGTACACCCCTGACCGCCTCGAGGTGACGCGCGGCGACCACGTCCGCCTCACCGTGCGATCCGCCGACGGCAAGCACGGCCTGGCCATCAAGAAGCTGAAGCTGGACGTCGTGGTGCCCAAGGGCGGGCAGCCGGTCGTCCTGGAGTTCGACGCCGACCAGGCCGGCTCGTTCCCAATCACCTGTTCGGAGTATTGCGGCAGGGGGCATTCGCAGATGAAGGGCCTCCTGGTCGTCAACGAGTCCGGCGCAGCCGCAACCACACGGTAACCGACCGAAAGGACCATCAGCCCATGCGTCCACGTGTCTCCCTGCTGTCGGCGGCGATCGTGCTCGCCGGCCTCGCGCTCGCGACGAGCGGCTGCGACGAAAAGCTCTCGAACCTGGCGGGGCCCTCGCCGAATCTGAAGCCGACATTCGCGAGCATCTCGATGGAGATCTTCGAAACCACCGACTCGGCTGGCCGCCAGTCGTGCATCTCGTGCCACACGAACGTCGGGCGCACACCGGCCGGGGGGTTGAACCTCCTTTCCGGCGCCGCTTACGCCGCGCTCGTCGGTGTGGCGAGCGTCCAGAAGCCCGGGGCGACGCTGGTGATCCCGGGAAATCCGGACGCGAGCTACCTGGTGCAGAAGCTGGAAGGCGACCCGAGCATCACCGGCAAGCGGATGCCCCGAAACGGCCCCCCGTATCTCACGTCGGGACAGATGCTGGTCATCCGGCGCTGGATCGAACTGGGCGCCAAGAACGACTGACCGCGGACAACCCTCTATCTATTAGGAGTTCGACGTGAGACATGCTGACTCAGTATCGGTTTCCCTGGCCGTGGTTGCCGCGGTGATCATCGCGAGCCTGGCGACGGTGCAACACGTGGCCGCCGCCTCGGACCCTCCTCCGTCAGCCGGTTCGGGGCAGGCGTCCGCGGCCGCGAAGCCTCCGGCGATGCCGGCGGCGACCGCGCCCGTCGAAGACGACGACCTGTCGCCGTCGCCCATGCAGCCCGACTTCCTCCTGGTGAACCTGCCGACCACGCTGCGCCTGCCGCGCTACAAGCTGGCGTTCCTGGTGACCCACCGCTTCACGCGTCCGCTCGGGCAGGGGAGTTTCGCCGATTCGCTGGGCGACCTGTTCGGCCTCGATTCGGGCGCGCAGATCGGCCTCGAGCTTCGCTTCGCGCCGATCCGCGGTGCCCAGGTCGGGTTCTACCGCACCAATAACAAGACGATCGACTTCTTCGGTTCCTATAACGTCCTGCCGTCGATCGGCCACCTGCCGGTGTCCGTCTCGGCGATCGCGTCCATCGAGGGAACGAACAACTTCAAGGACAGCTACTCGCCATCGCTCGGCGCCGTGATCTCGGCGACGGTCGCCGACCGCGCCGCGTTCTACGTGGTCCCGACCTGGGTGAACAACACGAACCCTTTGCCGAAGGAGCTCGTCAGCCACAATGACACCCTGTTCGTCGGAATTGGCGCCCGGATTCGGATGACCGGGAGTGCGTATGTCGTGGCCGAAGTGTCGCCGCGGCTGGCGGGCTTCAAGGGCGGAGATCCTACGCTGCTTGGGAGCGCCAAGTACCGGGAGGGCAGGCCGCTCGTCTCGTTCGGCATCGAGAAGCAGGTGGGCGGCCACCTCTTCCAGTTGAACGTGTCGAACGCGTTCGCGACGACGCCGGGGAACATCGCGCGCGGCGCCGCGAGCGGGACGACGAACTGGTACCTGGGATTCAATATCTCCAGGAAGTTCTACTGATCTTCAGGCGACACTCGGCCTGCGGCTACCGGCCCGCCCACCCCTCTTGCTTGTCTGTCGTGCAACCCGGCGTACGGAAGGTGGCATGCCGAATAGTCAACCGCTGGAATATGCCATTGTGATGGTAAAATAATGGTGTGTTAACAACCATTGACAAGGCAGGTCGTGTGGTCATCCCCGCAGCGGTGCGCCAGCGCCTTGGGCTTCGGGCCGGCACACCGCTGGAGGTCTCGATCGACGATGCGTCGGTTCGCCTCATGCCTGCGGCCCCTCCCCCGCAGTTGGTGCGGCGTCGAGGTCGGCTGATCGCTCGTCCCACGGTCGCGAAACGCGACCTTCCGACCATTGACGTTGCGGCCTTGATCGAAGAGGAGCGCAATCGATGGCCATAGGCGGGCGCGTGTTTTTCGACACGTCCGTCCTGCTGGCGGGCCTGATTGAGATGGGGGACGCATCGGCGGCGTCCCGGCAGATTCTGGACGCGGTTGCGGCGGGGGACGTCAAGCGGCCGTTGACCGCCTGGAACTGCTGCCTGGAGTTCTATTCCGTTGCCACCCGGCTTCCGGCCGGGTGGCGACTGGAGCCGGAACAGGCGCGCCTCCTGTTGACCGCCGAGATCATGGACCTGTTCCAGGTGTGCGATCTGCCGGAAGCCGCCCGAACGCCGTTCCTCGCGTCAGCGGCGGCCGAGCGCGTGGCAGGCGGTCGGGTCTACGACGCGCACATCGCAGAGATTGCGAGGCTGGCGGGCGCGCGCCTGGTCGTCACCGATAACCGGCGGCACTTCGTGGGGTTGATCCGACACGGGATACGAGTGCTGACGGCGGCGGAGTTCGCCGACGAGCACGAATCGTAGAACGCGTCAAAGGTCGCTGGCGGCGCGGACGGCGCTGGCGGCGCTCCCCGCACACCTTCGTAGCCTCTCTCAGCAGGCCGGCCACGCCATCGTGACGTGTACGTGGAACGGGGCCACGCGGTGTGGCCCCGTGATCGACGGTCGTGCGGATGCCGCGTTACCGCCGGCGTCGCCGGATGGTCCCGGCCAGACCAACCAAGCCGGTGCCGAGCAGCATCAAGGAGGCGGGCTCCGGCACCGGGCTCGCGCCAAGGGCGTCGAGCAGAACGTTATTCAAGTGGCTGTTGACGTCAGGGTGGACCGTCACCAGGTAGTACTGGTAGGTGCCCCACGACGGCAGGGTCAGCCAGTCGTTGTCCACAGTTGATCCATTGACCAACAGGTTGGCAAAGCTCGTCGTGGTGTTCGCGCCGTACACGTCGAACTTCTCCCCGTTGGTCACGCTCTGCATCCGGATCATCCCCCCAAACAGACTGAGGTAAATGTTTCCCACGCTGATGGCCATGTAGTTGGCAGCGGACGAGCCCGCGGTATTGAGCGTGAGCTCGTTCTCGAGCGTGCCCACGAAGCCGAGGCCGTGTTCGTCGACACCGAGGTTCTTGTAGTAGAGGTTGTGAGCTGCCCCGCCAATGTCGAACCCCAACGCCGTGACGGTCTTGCCACTCGACGGCGTGGACCCCACCGTCAGGGTATTCGTGGCGAGCGCCGTGTTCTGTAACGGAACCGTCGGAGCTCCGAACTCCCAGACGTAAATGGGTGCCGCCAGAGCGGGTGCGGCGAGGAACAACGTAAACACACCGGCAGTGGCCCACCGGAGAACGAACTGGAATCTCCTTGAAGTCATGCACATCTCCTTATCGCCAGGGGGCTGGCTGAATCACGAGAGCGTCGCTGCGAGAAACGTGCGGCGCTCGGCAACCTGATCGCCGTGTCCGAATGTCGGGAATCAGGGCGCGCGGAAACACGTGCGACCGGATCGCCGACGTGAGTTGTTGGAACGATTCGCACCCAACGCGTTGCAAAAATGGGGCCGATCTCAAACTCGATCCAAATGTCTTCTTTTGCAGGAATCGGGACAGCCGTACCCTACAGAGTGTGTCGTGAAAACAGACGCATCTTCGACCTGGGCGTCTTGGATCGCGACGGACCGATATGGGTTGTGAGCAGGCCACGGACCAAATGACGGGTGAGCGATCTGGCATGGACCGGGGGCCACCGTAGCGGCGGCCCCCGACGTCTGGCACAGGGCCGGCTGCTACTACTTGTGTGGCCGGGACCCGCCCAACACCCGATGTTCGTGGTCTCCAGGGGTATTCGCCAAGAGGTACCCGTCGGAGTTGGGGAGCCAGAGTTCCGACAGGACGAGCTTGCCGTCGACCTTGTCAAAGATCAACTCGGGGTCAGCGTCAGCGTCGTGCCTTCCAAGCCGAGTGATCACCGGAAAGATGATCGAGGCCGCTTTTTGGTCCATTGGCTGCAGGACGACTCTGCCTGCCGCCGCCTTGAACTCGTACGCGCCGGCTGGCATCTCTTTCCCTGCCGCGACGAACGCGAAGTCGATTTTCACGCGCGTGGCACTTTGGGCGTATGCCGTTGTGCCGAACCCAGCGACGCCGATGACGAGCGCGGCAACAACAGATCCGATGTGCGATACCCGACGACCTGCGCGAAGTCTCGATTCTGTTTGCATGCAAAACCTTCCTTCGGGAGGCTCTTCTCGAGCACAAAGACCTGAACGATTCCATACACCGATACCGATGCGCCATGCCTCGCCGATTCAGCGCGGTCACTCCACCGGAGCCACAGGCCAGATGACGGGAGATCTGGCAAATGGACCGGGGGCCACCGTAGAGGCGGCCCCCGACGTCTGGCGCACGGGCCGGCCCTACCTGTGTGGCCGGGAACCGCCCAAGACCCGATGCTCGTGGTCTCCAGGGGTGTTCGCCAAGAGATACCCGTCGGAGTTGGGGATCCAGAGTTCCGACAGGACGAGCTTGCCGTCGACCTTGTCAAAGACCAACTCAGGGTCGGCGTCAGCGTCGTGCCTTCCAAGCCGAGTGATCACCGGAAACATGGTCGAGGTCGGCTTTCCGTCCTTTGACCGCAGGACGACTCTGTCTGACTCCACCGCCAACTCGTACGCTCCGGCCGGCATCTCTTTCCCTGCCGCGACGAACGCGAAGTCGATATTCATGCGCGCGGTCTTCTGGGCGTATGCCGTTGTGCCGAACCCTACGACGCCGATGACGAGCGCGGTCACAACAAAGCCGATGTGCAACAACCGACGACCTGCGCGAATTCTCGATTCTATTTGCATGCAAACCTTCCTTCGGAGGCTTTTCCCGGAGCGGTAATGACGGGCACCCTCTTGACAGACAACGGCAAGATGCCGCGGGTGCAGCCGACAATTCATTGTGGTCAAGGTCCTAGATGAAGTCACGAATGCAAAATCATGCCCAGATCCGATCGAGCACAAAAAACCTGAGCTATTCTCGTTGGGTGGTTCGTGACAAGCGATCTGCACCGCATGGAATCGATGCAGCGCTGATCGATTTCATACACCGATGGGCCATGCCTCGCCGATTCAGGCAGGGACTGCTTTCCCCCTGGCGAACGAACGTCAGGGTTTCGCCGTCTATCAACGAAGAGCCGTTCGAGATAAACGCCTGACTGCGCGTGCCAACGTCCTGCATGGAGGTC
>JANYLG010000112.1 GCA_025363775.1 Acidobacteriota bacterium
ACCGTCGTGCCTGGATCTCATCACGCTGCTGCGAAAAGAACTCGTGGAACATCCCGATCTCGTGAAAGAATTCGACCTCGCGCCCACGGACCGCGGGCTCACCCGCGCCGCCGCGGCCTGAGCCATATGTAGAAACTCCAGTCGCGGGGCTGAAGGCCCGCGCCACACCTGACGACCCGCGCCACGGCGTGGGTGTGGGGCGGGCCTTCAGGCCCGCCTTCGCGGCGCTCGAGCCCCGCGCCACACCTGACGGCTCGCGCCACACCTGAAGGCCCGCGCCACACCTGAAGGCTCGCGCTATACCCGTTGTGGGCGAGCGCCGGCCGGGAGCGGAGGTGCGTCAACACCGGCCCGCTGCAGCGTCCCGTTCAGTTCCTGCCGCCAGTGCGCCACGTCGCCGGCCGGGCCGTAGCAGTAGATCAGGCGCAACGGCGTCGGCCCGATGTTGGTGATCTGGTGGAACACGCCCGACGGGATCGCGACCGCCTGTCCTGCCGACAGCACCGACCGCTCTTCCCCGAGGCACATCTCGCCCGCGCCGTCGATCACCAGGTACACTTCTTCCTGTTCCTGGTTGTGCCACGGAACCTGGCCGCCATCGGGATCCAACGTCACCATGCCCAGCGAGAAGTGGCGGCACTGGATCGCGGACGGCCCGCCTGTCACGTTCTGTGTTCGGCGGCCCGCCGGGTACCGGCGTCCCTCGGTGGTGTTCAGATCGAGCGTGATCATGCCGGCCCCCAGAATGTGAGGTAAGGCTCACGCCGAGCCAGGCGCTGGACGTAGAGCGCCGCCTCGCGAAGATGATAGTCGCCCCACATGCTCGACTCGCCGCACGGCACCGTCCGCCCCTGCGGCACCCTGTCCCATCCGTTGGGCCGATGATAGACCGAGTGGAGCAGGAGCCCTTCGTGCCGCCGGCTCACCGAGAGATACGGTTCGGCGAGCAGGGTGCCGAGCACCGTCAGGCCCGCGCCCGCGTAACGCCGGGACCGGCGGGCGTCCTTCCGCCGCAGGTACTGCGCGAGACGCAACAGCCCCTGCGCCGCGATGGCCGCAGCCGAACTATCCACTGGCTCGAACGGGTTGAAGGGATCGGCCGGCTTTGCCTGGTAGTCTCCCAGCCGATGCAGGTGCGGCGCGCCCGCGTCCCAGTACGGAATCCCGTCCGCCGCCGTGTGCCCGATGTAGAAGTCGCACGCGTCGCACGCCGCCTTCCGCATCATCGACTCCGTCGATCGTCGTCCGCCCGTCGCAGCAAGGTCCTCGTCGGCGACGGTTTCGATGAACTCGAGCTGCTCGGCGAAGCCGCACATCGCCCAGGCGAGGCCGCGCATCCACGTGCTGAACGGCGAGTAGCCCTGCTGGGTGCTGAGACACCGGAAGCTACGGTCGGCCACGCTGAAGATCGCCTCGTGGGTCACACGACC
Source organism: Acidobacteriota bacterium (assembly GCA_025363775.1). Taxonomy (GTDB): domain Bacteria; phylum Acidobacteriota; class Vicinamibacteria; order Vicinamibacterales; family Fen-181; genus FEN-299. The sequence goes on from JANYLG010000112.1 coordinate 1,431, forward strand.
GGGCACCGCATACACGTCACGCCCGCGGCCGTCCGACACGAGGTGCTTCGCGGTGGCGCGCGCGTGCATCACCAGCCGATCGACGAGCGGGACGGGGCGTCCCCCCTCCTCGAGCAGCACGTGGCCCAGGCGATGGCCGATGGCCAGCGCGCGCAGCGTGCGGATGGTATCGACGAAGAGCGACTGCGGGCCGTTGAACGAGTGGATGAACCCCTCGTTCCCCTCCAGCCTCGTCCACCGATGCGCCTGGACCGCGGCCGAGCACTTCAGCGCGGTCTCGTAGCAGCGCTGCTCCCAAGGGTTCTGTTCGAACCGTCCCTCGCGCATGAGCCGGAGCAGGTTGCCGTAGGTGCTGACAATGGTGAAGCCGTGATCGTGCACCCCGGTGTCGGTGAGATGAGGTCCCATCGCCTCCATGGTGCGGCGCCGCCCGAGCTCGAGAAAGTGGCGATCGAGGGTGGCGTCGAACTGCAGGAGCGCCGACCCATACCGGAAACCCAGCGTCCACTCGGTCCAGCCGCGCGAAGTGTAGCGGCCGTCCACCGTGTAGACCAGGGCGTCGTGCGGCGTATCGTGCCGACGTTCGATGGTCCGGATCTTGGCGGCGGAGAGTTCCCATAGGCGATCGATCTTCGGGGAAAGCGAGGACGGTTGCAGCGTCTGGTCGATGTGCATCGTGTGACCGCGTCCGCGCCGGAGCCGGGGAAGCGCATGCGCAGGTGACCGAGGACGGCATTGTGCAGGTCAATCAGTAGAAGGGTTCAGACCGGGCCGGATCGAGAAACTACCACTCGGAGCCACTGGCCTTGACGTCGAACGTCCGGCGCCCGGCGTCACCCGCCAGCTTGTACTTGGCCGGCCCGATCACCGTGTTGCCCCCGGCGGCCATCGTTGCCTGCAGCCACTGGCGGGCCTTGGCCTGATCCGCCCCGTCGAAGTGCAGGCCCGCGAGCACCCCGAACACCCTCAACGCCAGCGCGTCCTTGGCCGGCCCGCTCTGCGTCACGACCGCGTTGATGTACTCGATCTTCCCCGGCGAGCTGCCGTAGAAGCGCATCTGGTAGCTCACGAGCGGAGTCCCGGATTCGCACATCCAGACGTTGGTGCCTTTCTCCTGGAACGGTCCCTTGCAAGTGAGGCCGACCGTGGCCAGTTGGTCACGAATGTCGTTGGCCCACAGCCCTCGAAGCCAACGCGTCTCGAGTGTTGGCGCCGCCGCCTTGTCACCCGCTGGCACGCCGGCTGGCTCCTTGGGCGCAGAACCGCTGCACGCGGCCGCCGCGATGAGGATGCCGATCACGGAACTCGTCAGCCACGAACGACACATGGGAAGCCGCCTTATGCGCGAAGTTTTCGACGTCGCGGAAAACAGATAGCGTGACTGCCAGTCGGGCGACCGGCTGGCGCCATCGCTTGCAAAGACTCTCCATCATACTCTGCTGAGCTGTTGACGAGCTTCGCCAGCCTGTGTGCTCTCTGTAGCCTCCGTCGTTGAGGGCTCCGTTATCTGCGGTGAGTCAGCATGGTTCCATCATAACGTGGCCCCGGCCGTACGCAAGATGCTGGTCCACGGTGCTCGCAGCCGAGACGCGGGACAGGCCCGGATCGAGGGAACTCGCACGACGAGACCGCAGGGCCGTGTACAATCCGGCACGGTGGCTCACAAGCAACGACGGGAACCGGTTGAGTACGATGTCTTCGTCTGCTGGGCCGGCGCCGCAGACGCCGGGATGGCCTCGATCATCTCCTCCTATTTGACGCGGCGCGGCTTTCGCGTCTTCCTGGAAGACCGCACGAGGGTGACGGGTTCACCCGATCGCCGGCTGACGCTGATCGACGAGATCCCCGATTTCCTCTTCCTGGCAACGTCCTCAGGTCTCGAGGCCGCGGCCGACCCTTCCAGTCCGGTTCATCTCGAGGTGGCGCACGCGCTGGGCGCGGCCAGGAACGTCGTCCGCGTGTCTGTCGTCGGGGCGCCGCCCTTGGTGGCTGCGACGCTGCCCGACGGTCTTTCCGCCCTCGCGGAGCAGCAGGCGCTCATCTACGACCCCGACCGGCTCGCCGAGTCCTTGTCGCTCATCCAGCACAGTCTGTCGAGCGACACGACGGTTGACGATCGCCACTTGATGCGCCGGACGAAGCGGTGGTTCCTGTTCGCGGCGATCTTCGTGTTCGTCGGGTTTTCCCTGCAGACGGTGCCGCCGCTCATCAAGGCGTGGATGCGTCCCAAACCGCTGCCGCCCGTGGCCCCGTTCACGCTGTACTGGTCGGGCTTCGGCCAACGCGCGGACAACGGCGCGTGGGTGGAATTCCCGCTGGCTCCTGGCAGCCCGGTGTCAGGCGGCGACCAGATCTGCGTCGTCTTCAGCCCGAGCGCCGACGGGTTCGCCTACGTGATCGCGAAGGATGCACGCGGGCGGGTGACGGTGCTCTTCCCGGCGGAGACGGTCAAGGGAGGGAGTCGCGTCCGCGCCGGGCACACCTATTCAGCGCCGATCGAGTCGGCCTGGCTGACCATCGACCCGCAGGCGGGGCTCGACACGATCTACGCCTTTGGCAGCCACGATCCGCTGCAGAACCTGGAGGAGTTGATCGAGGAGCCGGAGACGCCTGCCAGCATCAGCGCGCGCCGCGATCTCGTGGATCAGACCATCGCGGGGCTGCTCGATGGCCGCCACTACCAGCTGGGCCGCCGGTTGTGGATCAGGACTACGCAGTTCGTTGACCAGGGGCTCGAGCCGGCCCGGGGCCCCGCGTCGTTCTCGGCCGCGCTCGGGAGCGGCACGGTTGCAACTCATCCCCCGACCGTGCAGGCCGGCCTGGTCAGTGCGCTCGGGGAAATCAAGGTGGCATTCAGAAGGTAGGGGCGACCGGCCGGTCGCCCGGGCGGGCGACGGCGGCAGCGGCCAACGGTCAACCTACCGTCAGCGGCCTTCCGCCCCTACTCGGAGAGGTATTCGTCCGCGTAGCGCTGGTGAATTCGCTCGCTGATGACCAGATCGTAGAGATCGCCATCGATCGCACCCTTCTGGGCCATTTCGTGCAGTATGCCCATAGCATCTGAGAGACTCAGGGCACGCCTGTACGGCCGGTCCCTTGCCGTCAACGCTTCGAGCACGTCCGCGATGCCGATAATGCGCCCCTGGATAGGGATGTCGTCACCGGACAATTTCAGCGGATACCCGGTCCCATTCATCCGCTCGTGGTGCGTGCCCGCGTACCTGGGGACATTGCCCAGGCTCTTCGGGTAGGGCAGTCTCTCCAGCATCCTGATGGTGGACACGACGTGACCATTGACGACCTCCCGTTCCTCTGGCGTGAGCGTTCCTGAACGGGAACTGAGGTGATACATCTCGTCTTCTGACAGCAACGATTCCCTCTCGTGCCTGATGTTCATCCAGCTGTACCTGCGGCCGATCTCTCGCATCATTTCCCGCTGATTCTCGGGCATGTACTCGCTTCCTTCATTGCATTTGCGCAGGACAGCCAGGTCTTCTTCAAGCTGGAGGTCATAGTCGGCCGCTGTGTCCCCAATCCCTGTTATGAGATCGCGATCTCCCCGCGCAAGCCGTTGAACGGCCTCCTCCAGGAGCTCTATCCTGCGTTGACGTCGGATGATTTCCGCACGCGTTTCGACAAGACAAATACGATCGACAATGCTTTCCAGCTTGGTGGCCTTGTCCGTAATGTGCATCGGCGTCGTGAGTTTCCCGCAGTCGTGCAGCAGGGCGGCTATTCGCAGTTCGTACAGTTCCTCCTCCGAGAGAGCACGAGTCCTCAACGCGCTATTGGCACTTCGGGACATCGCCTCGGCGATCATCATGCTCAGCACGACGACGCGCCTGACATGCCCGCCCGTGTACGGAGATTGTTCGTCGATTGCCGTGCTGACGAGTTCGGTCAGTCCTTCGAAGAGTCCCTTGAAGTCGTGGACCAGTCTGTTCTTGGTGAGCGCGACTGCCGCCTGCGAGGCCAGCGATTCCGCCAGTCGCTGATCCTCGTCGGAGAAGGGCACAATCGAACCCGTGGTTCTCGCCTGCGCATTGATCAGCTGCAGAATGCCGATGACTTCATTCTCGTGATTCCGAAGCGGTACACTCACGAAGGATCGTGAGCGATAGCCCATTCGCCGGTCGAACTCGATCACGGGCGCGAAGTCGCTACTCTCCGCCGCATACACGTCCGGGCTCGAGATGGTTCTCTTTGTGGCCCCAACTGTAGCCAGCATCACAGACGCGTCACGTTCCCGGGTGTCCTCGAGATCATGACGGCTCTCCGCAGCAGAGCCCCGCAGCCAGAGCGAGAGCGACTTCACGTGCGCCAGGGACAGCTCGAGACGGTCATCCTTCGACAGCAGATACAAGGCTGCACCGTCCGCGTTGAAGACCGCCTGTGCGCCGCACAACACTGTTTCGAGGAGCCTCGCTTCGTCTTTCTCTGCAGACAGCGACACGCCGATGCTGTTGATCGTATTCATGACGCTGAGGTGGACTTCCATGCTCTCCGTCATCTCGTTGAACGAGGCTCCCAGATCAGCGAACTCATCGTCGCTGTCAATCCTGACTCGATGCGAGAAGTCCTTGGCTTTGAGTTTGTGGGTGGCCTCCAGCAGTTGCTCTATCGGGACCATCCTCCGACGGATCTGATTCAGACTCGCAAACGTGACAACCAAGAACGTGCACAGCACGATCAGCGAGAACGTCCAGGCAAACTTCCGTAGAGGCTCCCGTACATCGTCTCGCTGTTCGCTCTGTATCAGTATCCACGAGGTGAGGTACGTTGGCCGCATGAAGAGCGTCCAGTACCCGGCCACAAAGCGGTCCTCTCCGTGCGACCACTCGAACCGCCCGGACGGTCCATCGTTCGCGACGGCCTCCTTCAGCTGGCGTGACGGCACGCCTTCCGGCATGGATGCAAAGAGCGTTTCCCCTGCCTGCCCGAGCACGCAGAGTTCGACGGAGGGTGTAATGAAGCCGTCTCCGCCCCAGAGGTAGTCGGGATCGACTTCCCCGATGAGCATGCCCCCATCCGGCGTCGCCGGGTTGAACAGCCGGATAATGAACACGGCGTGCGTGCCATCGCTGTTGGGAGCGGTTGTCACCAGTGTCTCGCCGGACCGGACGTGGCGGCGTTCTTCGTTCGTAAGGCGGGGATAGACGGTGGCCACTCCACTCAACGAGGAGACCACGCGGTGATTGTCGGCCAACACGGCCAGGTTGCGAAAACGCTTCCTGATCCGGTCTCCGAGGTCTCGGCTTGGACGTTCCAGCGATCCGATTCCATTCGGCAGGAGGCTGACGGCGATCAAGTGCAGGTCCGTCTCGAGAAACGACAGGCGCTCAACAATCGTCATTCCGGCCGACTTGCTGGCCTGGTGCAGACGGCGTTCGGACAGACTGTTGAGGTGCGTCCGGACCTCGAAGAACGAGAAGAGCGCCAGGACGCCAAGAGGGAGAAGGGCACACAGGACAAACAGCAGGAACATGCGCCGCGCGACCTTGCTGCGCAGCACGCTGATCTTGATCCAGTACTTCGCCGGCGTCATGATTCCAAAGCCATCTCGAGCCCGGCACCCCAAGCCCGGCGCTCA
>JANYLG010000113.1 GCA_025363775.1 Acidobacteriota bacterium
ACCGTCGTGCCGGCTGGAAGCGCCGTTGGCGGCGTGGTGACCCAAGCCAGGCGCTCCGGGCGAGTGAAGGGCCGCGCCGAGGTGGGGGTGCGCTTCGACACGCTGCAGGTGCAGGGTGACGGCCAGCAGTACGCGATCCTGACCGGCCTCGTCACACGGCGCGCGCCGACGACGCACGGGAAGGATGCGCTGGAGATCGGCGTGCCGGCGATTGGCGGCGCGCTGATTGGGGGACTCCTCGGCGGCCGGAACGGGGCCCTCATCGGCGGGACGGTCGGGGGCGGCGCCGGGACGGCGGTGGTGTTGAGCACGCGCGGCCGGGAGATCCGGCTGCCGCGCGGCACTCACCTGGGGTTGAAGCTGCTCGCGCCCGTCACCGTCCGCGTGCCGGCGTGACAGAGCCGGTGCGTAGTCCGACCCCGCCTGATCACGTTGATTGAAATCCTGGCGTGTTCGGGGCTCCTCACGCAACTGGCCATTGCCGGCGTGCTGTCGATGGTCGGGATCGCGCCGTTCGATGGCGGTGTGCGTGGCCTTCTCAGACGCGAACCGGCTCCCCGGGCCGGGAGATCGCGTCGCCCGGCCAGGTCGGGATTCGAACGTCGTCATGACACCGGGGACGCAGCCGACATGCTCATCCGGTCGATGCCCAGGATGCTCCCGAGCAGGACGTCGGCGCCGCGGGCGCAATCCTCCCAGGACGTTCGCTCGCGCGGCGAATGGCTGATCCCGCCAATGCTCGGGACGAAGATCATGCCCATGGGCCCGATGCGCGCCAGCATCTGAGCGTCGTGACCCGCGCCGCTTTGCAGCGAAGCGTAGGCGATGCCGAGATCGTCGGCGCTTTTCGCAACGGCCTCCCGCACTGCGGGGGCCGCAAGCGCCGCTTCGTGATGGCTGCTCCGAGTCAGCTCGATCGTCGTCCGCGTGGCGGCCGCGATCTGGCCGGCGCGGGCACGCACCAGACCGGCCAACCGCGCGAGTTTCTCCGCCGACAGGTCCCGGAGTTCCACCGTGAGGCGCACGAGGCCCGGAACGACGTTCGGCGCATTCGGCGTGACCTCGAGGCGACCCACGGTTCCGACCTGCCGGCCAGGTTCGCCCGTGACGATCTCGTTTACAGCCTGCACCAGCCGCGACGCGGCCAGCAGCGCATCCTGGCGATCCGGCATCGGCGTCGTGCCCGCATGGTTGGCAGTCCCGCGCACGACGCACTCGTACCGATCGATGGCCACGATCCCCTCGACGATGCCGATCGGGAGGCCCGCGCGATCCAGCACGCCGCCCTGCTCAACGTGCAATTCCAGGTAAGCATGAATCGAGCCCGGCGCGCGGCGGGCATCGGTAATGTGATCCGGGTCGCCACCAAGCTTCCGGATGGCGTCAGCCTTGCGCACGCCGTTCCAGACCTGGTCCAGCTCGCCGGCCACCAGCTCGTCCGCGGCTGCGCGGCTGCCGCAGAGCCCGTTGCCATAGGCCACGCCCTCCTCGTTCGTCCAGGCCACGACCTCGAGCGGGTGCACGGTGACGATGCCGTGCTCTGACAACGTATGGGCGACCTCGATGGCCGCCAGCGTCCCGAGCGGCCCGTCGAAGTTGCCGCCGGAAGGAACCGAGTCCACGTGGGACCCGAAGACGATGGGCTTCGCTGCCGTGTCGCGCCCCGCCCGCCGCCCGATGATGTTCGCGGCCGCGTCGAAGCGCGGTTCGAGCCCGGCGGCCTTCATGAGTCGCACGACGTAGCCGCGCCCGGCCAGGTCGGCGTCCGAGTAGCCGACCCGGGTCACGCCGTCGGCGAACGTGCCGCCGGATGGCCGGCCGAACTCGCTGAGCTTCTCGATGTGCTCACGCAACCGTGCGGCGTTGATGCGAACGAGATCAGGCGTGGCGGCCGGCCACGCCCACACCCCGGGGACCGAAGAGACGGCCAGGCTGGCCGTCGAGAGCAGGAACGCGCGGCGACTGAGTGGCATATGATCCGGCCCATTCTACGGCAGTCCGTCCGCGCACGACACCATGACCCTGCACGACGGCATGGTCCACGACTGGACGCGCGATCGCGGTCGGTCCGCGCCGCAGGCCGGGCCACCTGTCCCCTGTACGGCTCCGGCGCGCCGCCGCGGTTGACATCTTGCCATATCATCGGTTTGGAGCGGTCGCCAGGCCTGGCAATTCGTCTCCGTGCTCCTGGCATCTCGGGACCTCGCCGTGCTGGCGCCGACGGATCGGCATGCCGATGTCGCCCGCGCAGGTGTTCCATGAGATTCCGGCCTTGACCGGAAACCTCGTCCACGACGCGCACACGGCGGTCCTCATGCGCGAGCACGGTGTCCGGCGGATCTACACGAGAGATGCCGACTTCCGCCGGTTTCCGTTCCTGGAGCCGATCGACCCGCTCTCGTAACCGGGCCGCCGGTGACGGCGACGGCCGTGCCGTTGGCCGTCGCGCAGCACCGAGACCGCGCCGTCCGAGTCGGGACGAGGCCGTGATCATGCCGGGTACCCGAGCCCTTCTGCCACACTGCGAACAATCCCGAATGCGCGATCCACGTCGAAGAGATCGAACTCCCGGGGCCGCAGGACCGGGCGGAGCTGGGCGTTGACCTGCTGCCGGAGGTCGACCAACCGCTCCGGTGAGACGTTCACCGCACCGGTACCGGGCACGGCGAGCTTGGCTCGCAGGAGCTGCACGAGCTCCGCGCCGGCGACATCGAGCCCCGCGACACGTACCGCGTGGTCGATGTCGAAGAAGTCGCGAATTGCCACCTGCTGCCGCGACAGAGCCGCGCGGAGCTTCTCGGCTATCGCTTCGGAGTAGGTCAGGCATCGCACCGGAAACGTCTCGAGGAGGGCGTCGCCCTGCAGCCAGTGGCGCAGCAGCGTGTGCACCTGAGCGCGCGCGGGCGGTGTCAGAATGGGTTCGCGCAGGCCGATTTCGAGCTGGATCGTTTCGGTTCTCGAGACAAGGAGCGAGCGATAGCCGAGGGTCGCGTTGTACTGGGTCGATGCGTTGTGGCCTGCGACGGGAACCAGCAGCTCGATCCCGGGGATTCCATTCGGAAGTCTGTCAACGATCGCCTTGATCGGCGCGATGGCGCGACTGCGAACACCCCGTGTCGACTCCGGTGCGGTCGGAATGCTGAAGTCGAGATCCTCGCTCAGCCGGAAGAAGCCCGAGTAGACCTTGGCCAGACAGGTGCCGCCCTTGAAGACCAGCGGAACATCGGCCTCCGCAAGCGCCTCGAGGATCACGCTGCAGAAGTAGTCCTTCTCGATCAGGCGCGGGGCGAATCCCGTCTCCTCGCCGGTGAACCGGATCACCTCTCGCAGTTCCTCCGGCGCCTCATCGTGCCAACGGATCGACATGCTCAGGCCTCGCCGTTCCAGACCACACCCCAGCGGCGCTCGACGGGGCCACGCTTGGCGCGGCGCGGAATCCAGGGGATCGGACTGCTGGTCGCGGGCAGGACTCGGTCGAGCTTGCGCAGCAACGTTTCGGCGATGCCTTCGCGCTCGAGCATGGCCCCGATCCGGCGGATTGTTCCCCTGTCGCCGTAGCTCAGCGTGAGTTCGACGAGATCGGCCGCCTTGACGCGCTTCGCCTCGAGCTCGCTCCGGATCCAGCGGTATCCCCGCGGGAGACTTCCGAAGCGGGACCAATCGTAGACGGAGTCGACCAGGGACCGGGCCCGCGAAGAGTAGATCGCCGGTGGGCCGCCGTCCGGACTGGCGGCCTCCTCGGTCGCTCCAAGGCGGGCGTCGGCAACCTTGATGAGGGTCAGTTGGACCGAGCCGATAATCCGGTCGCCGGAAAGGCGGTTGTTGTACGCATACAGGCGGTTCGGCATCTGCTCGTCGAAGCCGTACCGGTTGAACGCGTTGAGGCCGCAGATCTGGTAGCGCCCGCCACGGGCGGCCATCAACGTCGCCAGAGCGAGGCCCTCGTCGGGGCTCCACTTGCCGCCCAGAGGCAGGCGTGGCGGCACCAGGTAGAGCCCGCGCCAGACGCGCGCGATCATCCCGGCGCGCGCCAGGCGACTGAAGAGCTTGCGTTCCTGATCGGCGCTGAGGCGCATCGGCTTGCGCAAATCGCCGGTACGCACTGTGGTCCAGCCGCGCATCTGCGCGTAGGCCAGGAGCTGCGCCTCGAGCCGGCCAATGTTCCGTTTCACGCCAGTACTCTATTGTTGGGATAATCATCTGTCAAGGGATTTACCCAGATCTACGAGACGGCCCACCTACACCGCGATTTCCCCGCTCATCAGGCGCGGCAGCCACAGGTCGCGGGCGGCGCGGAGCTTCTCGTCCATCTCATCGAGCTTCGTCATCTACTGGTGTAGCAGCACAGCCGTTTCTAGGAAATCGCGAACGATGCGCGTCTCGGGCACGAGGAGCAGTCGACTGTAAGCGAAGTCCCTATTGAGCCCTGGGACAGCCACATCCGTGCTGATGACGTGCATGTGCCGCAGGCGGCGGCACCCCCTCCTTGACATGCCCCGGCGTGCCGCGGCCACAATGACTGATGGTCCTGCATGCCCGCGCTTGAGGCGCTCGGCTGGAGCGCGCGCTTCGCCGACGCCTTCCAGGCACACGCCGGGCCGGACGTCGTTCCCGGCCGCGTGTCGCTCGAGTACCAGCACATCTACCGCGTCTTCACCGAGCAGGGCGAGATCCTGGCCACGTTGGCCGGGCGCCTGCGCCACGAGGCGGTAGCCGCGGTCGAGTACCCTGGCGTCGGCGACTGGGTCGCGCTTCGCCTTCGCCCGAGCGGGACGCGCTCGACGATTCTTTCGGTCCTCCCCCGGCGGAGCCGCTTCTCGCGCAAGGCCGCGGGCGACACCACCCGCGAACAGATTGTCGCGGCGAACATCGACACGGTCTTTCTCACCACGGGGCTCGACGACGATTTCAACCTCCGCCGGATCGAGCGCTACCTGGTGACGGCCTGGGAGAGCGGCGCCCAACCGGTCGTGCTGCTCACGAAAGCCGACCTCTCCGACGATCCGGACGCGCGGGTTCGCGAGGTCGAAACGATCGCGGCCGGCGCTCCCGTTCACGCGACGAGCGCGCGGCGCGATCACGGCGTCGACGTGCTCGAGCAGTACCTCTCCCCGGGCCTGACCGTTGCGTTGCTCGGGTCCTCCGGAGTGGGCAAGTCCACGCTGATCAATCGGCTCATCGGGCACGAGCAGCAGCGCACGGCGGAAGTCAGCCCGAGACGCTCACGCGGCCGGCACACCACGACCCACCGGGAGCTGATCCTGCTGCCGAACGGCGGCCTCGTCATCGACACGCCGGGCCTTCGAGAGATCCAGTTGTGGGACGTCGGCGGAGCGATCGGCACGACGTTCGCCGATGTGGAAGCGCTCGCCGCAGGCTGTTATTTCAGCGATTGCCGCCACGACACCGAGCCGCGCTGCGCCGTACGCCAAGGCGTCGCCGAGGGGGCCGTGCCGGCCGACCGGCTGGACCACTACCTGAAGCTGCGCCGCGAGGCGGACCACCTGGCCGCGAAGCAGGATCAGCTCGCGCAACTCCAGGAGAAGCGCAGGGGGAAGGCGATTCACAAGGCGTTGCGCCAGATGACGCAGGACTGACGACGGAACCGCCAGCTGGCAGCCGGCAGCAGCCAGCCACCGGCCATCAGCAGTCCGCTGTCCGCTCCGTGGGCTCGACGTTGTCCTCCTCGGCGCCGTCGGGCAGAACGGGCGGGGGCGCGGAGAACCCCGGGGCCGGCGCCTCGCCAACAGGCAGCTCGCCAGCCGGCAACTCCTGCACGTCGCGCAGCTTACGCTGGATCGTCCGGCTCTGCTGCGCGATCGCGTCCATCTTGTTCGTGGCTTCCTGCAGTTTCTTCTGCACGGCCAACACGATGTCGCCAAACCTGGCGAACTGCGTCTTGACGGTTCCGAGCACCGCCCACACTTCGCTCGATCGCTTCTCGATCGCCAGCGTCCGGAACCCCATCTGCAGGCTATTGAGGATCGCCCACAGCGTGGTGGGACCGGCGAGGATCACGCGCATGTCGCGCTGAATCACATCCGCGAGCCCGGTTCGACGCAGCACCTCGGCGTAGAGCCCCTCGATCGGCAGGAACAGCACGCCGAAGTCGGTGGTGTGCGGCGGGTCGAGATACTTGTCGTGGATCTCCCTGGCTGACAGCTTCACTCGGGTCTCGAGCTGGCGCGCGGCCGCCTCCACGCCGTCGGGATCGCCCCGATCGGACGCCTCGAGGAGCCGCTGGTAGTCTTCCTGTGGAAACTTCGCGTCGATCGGCAGCCAGACGACGCTGTCGTCCGACCCGTCGCGCCCTGGCAACCGGACCGCGAACTCCACCCGGTCCGCGCTGCCGGCCTTCGTGGCGACGTTCGCCTCGTATTGCGCCGGCGCGAGCACCTGATCAAGGAGCGTGCCGAGCTGCACCTCGCCCCACGTTCCGCGTGTCTTGACGTTGGTCAGCACCCGCTTGAGGTCGCCGACGCCGGCGGCAAGCGCCTGCATTTCGCCGAGCCCGCGATGCACCTGCTCGAGCCGCTCGCTCACCGCCCGGAACGACTCGCCGAGGCGCGTTTCGAGCGTCCCCTGGAGCCGCTCGTCCACGGTCACCCGGACCTGCTCGAGCCGCGCCGCGTTGTCTTCCTGCAACGCGCGGAGCCGCGCCTCGACCGCCTGGCGCAGCGTTTCCATCCGCCGTTCGTTCGACGCCGAGAAGGTGCCGAGCTGGGCGGCGAACTCCTGCAACTGGAGGGCCTGCGACCGGGCAAACGCGTCCAATCGATCGTTCTGCGCCTCCACCACCTGCCCGATTCCCTTCACGAGCGAATCGCCCAGGCGCGCCACCGAGCCGCCCACTTCTTCGCGCAGCGCTCTCCCCTGACCAGTCGATTCCGTCCGCCCTTGCGCCAGATCGTCGCGAAGCGCCCGTTCAATCAGGAGGTGCCCGGCCTCGACGGCGGCAATCTTCGCCTCGATCTCGCTCAGGTCGATGCGCGCAGGACGCAGGACCAGCACGAGCACGAGGACGACCAGGAGGGCCAGAAGCGCGAGTACGAGGATGATCAAGATGTCGGGCATTGGCGAGGCATCCTCTCGCAGACGACCGGTGGTGTCAATGGGGTCCTGGAGACTCGCGAGCGCCGGGCGAAACCCGTGGTAGCATTTTGCCATGCCGATACGCGATCGCTCGATTCAACTCCTGGCGTCCACCCTGCTCGCGCTGCTGAT
>JANYLG010000132.1 GCA_025363775.1 Acidobacteriota bacterium
CCCCGACGCCACGTCCGATCGTTCCTCCGGCTGCTTCTTCATCATCGTCTCCTTGGACATCAGTCTCTCCTCAAATGCGTGTCCAAGAAAACCGGGTCCGCCTCACTCTTCTTTGGAGGGGCTACTGAAGAGTGTCAGCAAACAGGCCCGCGGCATTGTCTGGAATCTCTCCGACCAGTTCCTTCTTCTTGGTGTCAACGGAAATGACGGGTTGCCCGCGCTCCAAGAACGCGGCGGCGATCCCGCTGATCCACTCGAACTGCGCATTCCGATCCGTGTGCGCTGGGCCGGCCGGGGAGCGTGTCCGATAGCGGGTCTTCTGTCGACTCGGCACACCCCGGGCGTGCGAGATTCACGAAGCGGCCGTCCTCAGACACTGACCGCGCCCCCCCCGAGGCATCGCGTCGCCCCGGCCACAGCACGACGCGTTCGATCCGCCCGCCTCGGTCCTCGATCGCAGCCGCCTCGACCTTGTACATGATCGCCGGGCGGCGAACATCGAAGAACTGGCGGAATAGGGCTGCGCGATTCAGTACCCCAGTTGCCGGATGATCTCCTTGAGCGCGCTGGCGCTTGCCGCCAGTTGCCCCCGCTCGGCGTCGTCGAGGACGATCGGCAGCACCTCGCGGATACCCTGGCGGCCAACGACGGCCGGCAGGCTGAAGCAGACGTCGGTGATGTCACCGAAGCGCTCGACGTAGCTCGACACCGTGAGCACGCTCTTCTCGTCGTCGAGGATGGCCTCGATGATGCGCGCCACCGACAGCGCGACGGCATAGAAGGTTGCACCCTTCCGCTGGATCACTTCCCTGCCCGCCGCCACGACGGCCCGATGGATCCGCTCCCGGCCCGCGGCGTCCAGCGGGGTGCGCCCGGGCGGCGCGTACTGGGTGACCGGGATCTGCCCGAGGCTGGCCATGCTCCACATCGGCACGGAGGAATCGCCGTGCTCCCCGATGACGTACGCGTGGATGTTCCGCGGGTCGATGCCGAACTCCTGGCCGAGCAGATAGCGGAAGCGCGACGAGTCGAGCGACGTGCCCGACCCGATGATCTTCGTGGGCGGAGCCGGCAGCCGCTTGACGGCGAGGTAGGTCAGCACGTCCATCGGGTTGGCCACCACGACGACGACGGCGCCGCGGTAGTGCGGCAGGATCCCGGTCAGGACCTCCTCCATGATGGCGGCGTTGCCGCACGCCAGGTCGAGGCGCGACTCACCCGGCTTGCGCCCGCGCCCGGCGGTCAGGACGATCACGTCCGCGTCCGCCACGCCTTCGTAGCCCTCGGCGCGGATCTCGACGTTGTCGAGGTACGACGCGCCATGGGCGAGGTCGAGCACCTCCCCGAGCGCCTTTTCGTGGTTGACGTCGATCAAGCTGACGCGGGTCGCCACGTCCTGCAGAAGCAGCGTATAGGCCAGCGTCGATCCAACGTTCCCGGCTCCGATGATCGCGACCTTCATGATGCATCCTCCCGCCACCTTCGAGTGTAACTGTACAAGCCTCAGGTTGGGGAGGTGGGAGTGGTCCCCGCGGTAGGTTGTTCAGCGGGTGCCGGACTTCGGGCAGAGACTACGCGCTTGGATTCGGTGTCGTCTTGCGTGTGCTGCGGGCCGCGGCGGCGACGAAGCCGCTCAGCCCCAGCAGGCCGATGATGTTGGGAAACACCTGCAGGCCGTTCATCAGGTCGCCCCATGCCCACACGGTTTCCACCTTTGCGGCGGCGCCGAACACGATCAGCAGGCAATAGGTCCAGCGATACGTGCGCGTCACCCGGGCCCCCAGGATGTACTCGAAGAACTGTTCGCCATAGTACGCCCACCCGATGAGCGTGGTGTACCCGAACAGGAAGGCGCAGAACGCGACAATCCAGCCGCCCACCATCGGGATGGCGCTGTTGAAGGCGTGCGCGACAACGGCGGTGCTGTTGAGGCCCGACGTCCACGCGCCCGTCAACAGGATCGTCAACGCGCTGATCGACGAGGTGACGAACGACACGACGAAGACCTCGATCACCGCGTTCAGGCCCTGCTGCGCGGGGTAGTCGCTGCGCGCCGTGCCATACGCCACCGCCGCTGTGCCATACCCCGCTTCGTTGGCGTAGACACCGCGCGCCAGACCGTAGCGCATGCCCACCATCAGCGCCATCCCCGCGGCGGTCCCCGTCGCCGCGCGGAGCGAGAACGCCTCACTGAAAATAGCGGCGAACACCGCGGGGAGTTGCGCGGCGTTCACGGCAATCACGAACAGCCCGCCGGCCAGGTACAGGAATACCTTCAGTGGCGACAGCTTCTCCACCGCCCGCCCGATCGACTTCACGCCCCTGATGATGACCAGCCACGTGAGCACAGCGATGATGACGCCCGACACCCAGGGATTCATCGAGAACTGGGCCTCGAACGCCACGGCGATCGAGTTGGGCTGGGTGAACGGCGTGGTGGTGAGGGCGGCCACGCCCGCGATGAGCGCGTAGGCCCAGGCGAGGCGCGGCATGTGCAGACCGTCCCGCAGGTAGTACATCGGACCCGACAGGACCGTGCCGTCGCGCTGACCGCGGAACGAGACGCCCAGCACCGCCTCCGCAAACTTGATGGCGGTCGCGACGAACCCGTAGCACCAGATCCAGAACACCGCACCCGGCCCGCCGGCCACCACCGCCGTGGCGACGCCGGCGATGTTGCCGGTGCCGATCGACGCGGCCAGCGCCGTCATGAACGCCTGGAACGGTGTGAGGACGCCGCGCGAGCCCGATTGCCGCGGAATGATCGTGCGGACCGCCTCGGGGAACCGGCGCACCTGGACAAACCTGAACCGGACCGTCAGGAACAGGCCGACACCGAGCAGCAGCAGCACGAGTGGGCCCGGCACCTGGCCGATGCTTGTGTTCCACGGGCCCCAGACGCCATCACTCATCCACGTGATGGCTCGCGTCAGCAACGACATGGAATCTCGCTAACCCCGCTTGCGTGCCGCCCAATAATTCTTCATCCGCTCGGACGCGGCTCTCTTCTCGGCGGCGGTCATCTTCCGGCGGCGCTTTCGGCTCTTCTTCTTTCGCGTGTCAGGCGCGGCCTGCCCCGGCGCGGCCTCCGCCGGCTTCTGACGCGCGATCGTCGCGGCAAGGCCCTGGAACGCCCGCAGGATTCTCCGGCGCTCTTCTTCAATCTGCTCGAGGCGCGCCTGCGCCCCCATCCGGGCGAGCCGCTTCAGTTCGTCATTGCTCAGTTCACTGGCCATCAGGTCCTCCTCTGGACAGGCTGCGGGTTGGTCAGGCGGTGTGGTCGTGGTCAACGATCCCGACGATGACCGACCGGATTGGGGCGTCAGTCGAGCCCATGACCTGGCGGGCACCGGTCCCTTCGTCGAGCACAATGACGCGCTCGCCGACGCCGGCACCGACGGTGTCAACGGCAACCAGATACCCGCCGGTCGGATGCCCGCCTGCATCTTCACGCTCGACGAGCAGTATCTTCTTCGCCTGGTAGAACTCGTGGGAGATGGTCGAGTGGATGTGGCCGGTGACGGTGCCGAGAATCATCGCGTCTCCAGATGCAACGCGTCCACGATGCCGATGATGGCGTGATCGACCGGCACGAACCAGGGGTCGAGGGCCATGGCCGCCTCGCGGCCGCCCTCGTAGTACACGAGTTCGCCTGGGCCCGCCATCCTCGTGGCATCGGCGGCCACCAGCGTGCGCCCCTCGGGCTGCCCCGTCTTGTCCAGCGGCTGCACCAGCAGCATCGGCACGCCTTCAAGACCAGTGTACAGCACGCACAACACGACGGAGCCGACCACGCGCCCGAGCAGCATCAGCCCACCTCTCCGTCCAGTTCGAGCAGCGCGGCCGACGCGAACGAGGTGCCGCTGCCAATCTGGCGCCCGAGCGCCTCGTGGGGCGACGGGATAATGGTATGGCGCACGTCGCCCCCGGCCTCGTGCATGAAACCGAGCACGATCTCCACCGCCGCTTCGATGTCGGCCAGTTCGCCCTGATAGATGCTCACGCCCTTGCCGGACAACCCGGAGTCGGCGAGCCGCAGTTCCACGAGTTCGACCGGCGTCCCCTTCAGCGCCAACTCGGCCGCTCGGACGTTGGAGGCCACGGTGTCGGTCTCGATGATCGCCAGCGCCCCGCTCCCTGCCGTTCGTCGCCCACCGAGAATCGCATCGTATACCCGCGGATGAACGTCCGCCAACAGCAGATGATCCAACACGCACTCGCCCCCCCGGGACACCCCCGCGCGGAGCGACTCCTCCACCGCGGCCGTGCTGCCGCCGATCATCGTCAGGAACCGCCCGCGGGAAATCGTGCCAGACTTGACGAACGCAATCGACGCCTTCTTCAACATCGCGTCGGTCGCGTCGATGCCGGTCGGGATGTCGCGGAACTCGATGACCGCGAGCGCGGGTGCTTTCTTCATTACGTGATCCTGAAGTGATCGACCATCACGCAGCGCCGCCACCGCGAGAACGATCGCGGGCCGGTGAGCCCTTCACCCGTCGGGCTCGCGATCGTGAACGACGCGTAGCCTTCGGCCTCGAGGCCGAGCCCCGCCTGGGACCGGCCGTTCTTCACGAAGATGCTGCAGTCGCACTCGCGCGCCATCCGGCTCAGGCTGTCGATATTCGTCGAGTGCATCACGGCGGTGTGCCGATGCCCGCCTTCCATGCTCACCGCAAGGTCGATCGCGGCATCCACGTTCGCCACCCGGCACACGGGCAGGATCGGCATCATCTGCTCGGTCCACAGGAGCGGGTGGTCTTCGCCTACCTCGACGATGCCGAGCCTGACCGAGTCCGGGACGTTCATCCCGATCTTCTGCAGGATGACGCCCGCGTTCTTGCCAATCAGATCGCGGTTGACGTGCGCCTCGCACCTCGGCCCGGCGACGTCCCTGAATATCACCTTCTCGATCTGCGCCACCCGGCTCTTGTCCACGAGCACCGCGCCCGCGTTCGTCATCGCACGGATGAGCGCATCACCCACGCTGGCCACCACCAGCACTTCCTTTTCGTCGGTGCAGATGATGTTGTTGTCGGTCGACGCGCCCAGGACGATGTCGCGGCCGGCCTTGTCGATATGCGCGGTTTCATCGACGACGACCGGCGGGTTGCCCGGTCCGGCGCAAATCGCCCGCTTCCCGCTGGCCATCGCCGCCTTCACGACCGCGCCACCGCCCGTCACCACGAGCAGCCGGACCCCCGGGTGCCGCATCGTCTCCTGCGCCGTCTCGATGGTGGGGTTCGCAAGGCAGGTGACGACGTCGGGAGGGCCGCCGGCCGAGCGGATGGCCTTGTTGAGCAGCGCGACGGTCTGAATCGAGCAGTGCTTCGCGGTCGGGTGAACGTTGAACACGACGGCGTTGCCCGCTGCGAGCATCCCGATCGCGTTGCAGATGATCGTCGAGGTCGGGTTGGTGCAGGGGGTGATCGCCCCGATGACGCCGAACGGCGCCGGCTCGATGAGCGACAGGCCGTGGTCGCCGGTCACCGCTGGGC
>JANYLG010000151.1 GCA_025363775.1 Acidobacteriota bacterium
CGAAGATCCCGCCCTCGTCGAAGTGGGTCTTCTGCGCGGCCGCCCAGCCGCCGAAGTCGCGGTCGATCGCCAGCGTCCGGACGTCGGGGAACCGGGCCCGGTAGCGCGCCAGGACCTCGGGGTTTCTCGGGCGGAAGTGGTGCCTGGCGGCAATCTCCTGCGCCTCGGGCGTATAGAGGAACTGCAGGTACGCCTCCGCCTGGCGCCGGCTTCCCCGCCGATCGACGACGCGATCCACGACAGAGACCGGCGGCTCGGCGAGCATCGTCATCGACGGGACGACGATCGAGACCTGGTCCTTCCCGATCTTCTCAACCGCCAGCAGCGCTTCGTTCTCCCATGCGATCAGCACGTCGCCGATGCCGCGCTGCACGAACGTGGTGGTCGCCGCGCGCGCGCCGGAATCGAGCACCGGCACGTTCCGGAACAGGCGTGTCACGAAGTCGCGGGCCGTGGCGTCACTGCCGCCGGGCCGGCTGCGCGCGAAGCCCCACGCAGCCAGGTAGTTCCAGCGGGCGCCGCCCGAGGTCTTCGGATTGGGCGTGATCACCGCCGTGCCGGGTTTGGCCAGGTCGTTCCAGTCGCGGATTCCCTTGGGATTCCCCTTCCGGACGAGGAACACGATGACCGAGGTGTAGGGCGTGCTGTTCTCGGGGAGTCGCTTCTGCCACCCGCTGGCGATGAGCCCTCGCTGCTGGATGGCGTCGATGTCGTAGGCCAGCGCCAGCGTCACCACGTCGGCCTCGAGGCCATCAATCACCGAGCGCGCCTGCTTTCCCGACCCGCCGTGCGACTGGTTGATCGTCAGGGGCTGACCGCCCTTGCCCACCCGACCGCGGTTGAACGCCGCGTTGATCTCCTGGTAGAACTCGCGCGTCGGGTCGTAGGACACGTTGAGCAGCACGGTCGGCTGCGCCTGGGCGCACACAGGGACGGCGCCAGCGGCGAGCACGCCGACGCCGAGAAGAAGCAGGAACCTCAACTGCCGCATCGTCACACCCCTTGAAACCGCCCAGACCGCGAACCGCTCAGCGGCGGCGCCGGGCTCCGCGATCCACGGCCCGATTGACACTCGCGAGTAGTAAGTGAATCGACAAAGTCAATATGGTGGACAGCGGCCAAGGATCGGGTGTCGGTGGCGCTGCCAGGTCTCAGTCGTTCTCCGCCGCCGTCGCCTGGCCCAGCGTACCGGCGGCTTTCTGCTTGAGGTAGGTCTTGATGAAGATGTCGATGTCGCCGTCGAGGATGCGGTTGATGTCGCCCACTTCCTCCTTGGTCCGGTGGTCCTTCACCATCTGGTACGGGTGAAGGACGTAGCTCCGGATCTGGCTGCCGAACGCGATCTCCCGCTTCTCGCCGCCCAACTGATCCAGCCTGGCCTGCTGCTCCTTCATCTTCAGGTCGTACAAGCGCGAACGCAGCACCTTCATCGCCGAGTCACGGTTGCGCCCCTGCGATCGCTCGTTCTGGCAGGTGACGACGATCCCGGACGGGAGATGCGTGATCCGGACGGCCGAATCGGTGACGTTGAGGTGCTGACCGCCACAACCGCTCGACCGATACGTGTCGATCCGCAGGTCCTTCTCGTCGATCTCCACCTCGACATCGTCCGGCAACTCGGGCCAGACGTACACCGAAGCAAACGACGTGTGGCGGCGGGCCGCCTGGTCGAACGGCGAGATCCGCACCAGCCGGTGCACGCCGGCCTCGGCCGAGAGCATCCCGAACGCGTAGTCGCCGCTGATCGTGAGCGTCGCGCTCTTGATCCCCGCCTCGTCGCCCGGCTGGTAGTCCATCACCTCGCGGTGAAGCCCCTTGCGCTCGGTCCAGCGCAGGTACATCCGCAGCAGCATCTCAGCCCAGTCCTGCGACTCGGTCCCGCCGGCGCCCGGGTGGATGGTGACGATGGCGTTCTTCTGGTCGTGCTCGCCGCCCAGGATCTTCTTCGTCTCGGCCGCATCCACATCGCGACCGAGCGCGTCAAGCGCCTCGCCCAGGTCGTGCTCGACGGCCTCTCCCTGTTGCGCCCACTCCACGAGCACCGACAGGTCGTCCTCACGCCTCTTCAGCGTGTCCACCATCTCGACTTCCTGCTCGAGGCGGCGACGGCGCTGGAGCACCTTCTGCGCCTCGGCCTGGTCCTTCCAGAAGTCGGGCTCAGCAGCCTGGGTCTCGAGACGGGTCAGTTCCTCGCGCGGCGCGGCTCGGTCAAAGATAGCTCCGCAGCTCGGACGACCGCTTCACCAGGTCCTGGTATCGCCGAACGAGTTCGTCGAGCACAATCGCCACACACACCTCCATTAAACGGCCCGCGGCTTGCGGCCTGCCCGGAGCGAGCGCATCGAGTCGATGGGCTCGCGGCTTGCGGCCTGCGACGGGCTCTCCTTGCCTGTCCGCCCTCCGCCCTCCGCCTACCGCCCTCCACCTGTCCGCCCTCCGCCTGTCCGCCCCCCGGCCTACCGCCCCCCGCCTGTCCGCCCCCGCCTGTCCGCCCTCCGCCTGTCCGCCATCCGCCTCGCCCGCCGGCTCGATCCACTCGCGCACGGCAGGCCGCCTTATCAGTATCGCACCCTTACGACCCGGTCGGGAATAGCTGCACCATCTGGGACGCCGGCGTCAACGCGCAGCTGCGGAGACGCCAGGTCCCCGGTGTCAGCGTCGCGGTCGTTCACGGGGGATGCATCGAGTGGAGGTGCGCCTCGATTATTCTGGATCGGCCGATTCCATTGGTCGACGTAGACCAACCACACAGTTTGTCCCGCAGCGTGAAATCAGTCAGAGTCGGCGTAGATGCAAGCAGATCAGGTTGATCGACCGGTCCGTGTCGTGGCGGTTTCACGGCACGCGGCGTGCATTGCGCGACACGGCGAAATAGGCTAGGCTCGGCCTCTCAGGCGACTTGTGCGTCACCGCGTTCTTTGCAGCCAACCAATGTCGGGAGGCAACATGAAAACCAAGGGCGTGCGGCGTGGCACGGCGCTGGCTGTGCTTATGTTGGTCGTCGGTCTTTCCACGTGGGTGGTAGCCCAGGGTTCTCTTGGTCGTCTCGCTGGAACGGTCCTCGACACCTCGGGCGCAGTCCTGCCCGGTGCGACGATCACCCTTGTCAACCTACAGACCAACGAGACGCGCACCGTCGTCTCGACAGGAACCGGGGCGTTCCTGTTCAGCCAGTTGCAGCCGGGCCTCTACAAGGTCGCGGTCGAGTTGACCGGGTTCAAGACCGCCACCTTCACCAACGTGCAGGTGAACGTCGGTCAGGAGTATTCGATCACCGCGAAGCTGGAAGTCGGCGGCGTCAGCGAGACGGTGGAAGTGACAGCTGGCACGACGCTGGTCCAGACGACGACGCCGGAAGTGAGCCAGACGGTGCAACAGAAGCAGGTGCTGGAACTGCCGCTCAACGGCCGTGACATCACGGCGCTCATCCGCATGCAGCCCGGCGTACCGGGCGTCGCCACGAGGATGAGCACCGGCATCAACGGCGGCAGGCCGACGTGGACCCAGGTGACCCAGGACGGCATCAACATCCAGGACAACTTCATCCGCACCAACTCGCTCGATTTCCTTCCGAACCGGCCCTCGTCGGACAGCGTCGCCGAGATCTCCATCACGACGTCGGTGGCGGGTGCAGACACCGCCGGTGGAGCGTCCACGGTGCGGATGATCACGCCGTCGGGCAGCAACAAGTACCGCGGCAGCGTCTGGTGGGCGAACCGCGACTCCGCGCTCGCCGCCAACACCTTTTTCAACAACAAGTCGGGCGTGGCGAAGCCGGAGTTGAAAAGGAACCAGCCGGGCGGACGGGTTGGCGGGCCGATCAAGAAGGACAAGATCTTCTTTTTCGGCTACTACGAGGGCTTCCGCCAACGTCAGGCGGGCGTACAGAACCTGACCATCGCGGCGAACGACGACTTCTACAACGGCGTGTTCCGGTACGTGAGTCCCAGCGACGGCCAGGTTCGCTCGGCCAATATCCTGACGGCGACCAACTCCGTCCGTGACCAGACGTTTTACAGCGACATCCTGTCAAGGATTCCGAAGGCTGCGAACGCCAATAACTTCGACGTCGGCAACTCGAAGGCGGGCCAGGTCTTGAACACGGCCGGGTACCGGTTCAACCAACGCCGCCTGACCACGCGCGACTACTTCGGTGGCCGGGTGGACATGGAGGTCTCGTCGAAGCATCACGTCGAGGCGATCTTCACCTACTCGAAGGATACCGACGACCGGCCGGATCTGGACTTCACGAGCACGGACAGACCGCTGGTGTTCACGAGTTCGCCAGTCAAGCGGGCGGTGGGTGCGTGGCGCTGGCTGGCGTCCCAGAAGCTTCAGAACGAGGTGCGCGTCGGCATGAACCTGGCGCCGGTCAGGTTCGACAGCAACGCCACCTACGGGTCGGTTCGCTACGGCGGGCAGGCGGTGCAAACGATCGGCGGCTACATCCAGAATCCGGATGTCACCTTCCTGCCGCAGGGACGATACACCAACACCTACCAGTTCAACGACAACGCCAACCTGGCAGTGGGCAACCACGCGCTGCAGATGGGTGCAAGCTGGCAGAGGATCAAGGTCAATCCGTACAACTACGAGGCGACGATTCCCACGGTCAACCTGGGATTCAGCGCTGCGTCCACCGCGCCACAACTGAACGCCGGCATGTTCCCTGGCGGGATCAGTTCAGCTGATCTCGCGAACGCGAACACGGCGCTGGCGATCCTGACCGGCCGGATCAACAGCGTCACCCAGACGTTTCAGGTGAAGGACCAGACCTCGGGATACGTGCCTGGCTATCAGAGCGACCGGAACTTCACGCTGAACAACATCGCCGCGTACATGCAGGACAGCTGGCGCCTGAAGCCGAACTTCACGGTTCGTGCCGGCTTGAAGTGGGAGTACTACAGCCCGCTCAAGGAGGACAACAACCTCGGCTTCTTCCCGGTCCTGAACGGCCGCAGCTATGTGGACGTCCTGAAGGATCCAAACGCGACGGTGACCTTTGTCGATGGCGGCATCTACAACCCGGACCGGAACAACTTCGGGCCGACCGTCGGTTTCGCGTGGGACGTGTTCAAAGATGGCAAGACGTCGGTGCGCGGCGGCTACTCACTCACGTTCGTGAACGAGGAGAGCATCACGGTAGGCCAGGCGGCGATGGGGTTCAACGCCGGTCTGGCGTCCGCCGCAACATTGTCGAATCAAACGACGACGGTCGGCTCCGGGGTCCCGGCGGTTCCGACGCCTGTCTTCAAGTCGACCCGGACGCTGGCCGACCAGATGACGATCAGCGCCACAGGCGCGATGGGGATCATCGACCCGAGCATCGCGCAGCCGACCGTGCATCAGATCGCGACCAGCATCTCGCGCCAGCTGAAGTGGGGCTTCGCCGGAGAGGCGCGCTACGTGGGGACGTTCGGTCGGGGGATCTGGAAAGGCATCGACTACAACCAGGTCACGATCCCGCAGACGTTCGCCGACGACTTCACCCGCGCCCGGAACAACGGCTTCCTCGCGCTTGCCGCCAAAGGGGTGTTCAGCCCGGCGTACGACTCGACTGTCGCCGGCAGCCAGCAACTGGTGGTGCTCCCGACGTTTGGCGGCGGCTTCCTCACCAACTCGACGGTGCGGACGAGCATCCAGCAGAACGAAGTGGCGGCGCTGGCCGACTTCTACGTCACCAGCCGCGTGGCAGGTGCGCTGGGAACCTTCTTCCAGAACTCCGGCATCTACTCCGCCACCGGCGTGACGAACCAGGGGTGGCAGAACTACAACGCTCTGCAGATCGAGCTGCGGCGCGAGATGCGGGGCGGAATGATGGGGGGGGTCAACTACACGTGGGCGCACACACGGGCGAACGGCGGCGGGAACGCGCAGAACCGCGTCGAGGCGTACCTGGACAACAACCGCCCGCAACTCGACGAGGGCCGCTCCGTGTGGAACATCACCCACATGATCAATGCGAACTTCATCACGGAGCTGCCGTTTGGCCTGGGCAAACGATGGCTGAACTCTGGAGGCATCAGCAACGCCCTCCTCGGCGACTGGCAGCTCAGTGCGATCCTGCACTGGCAGACGGGCAATCCGTTGAGCATCCTGGCGCCGCGCGGTACCTTCAACCGTGCGGGCCGGTCGGGCAACCAGACGACCGTGACGAAGCTCACCACCGATGAGATCAACGCGCTGTTCAAGGTCACGAAGCTGCCCGACGGCCGAATCTTCTGGATCGATCCGTCCGTGGTCGACCCGAACACCGGCCGCGCCGTGGGACCGGACACCCTGACCAATGACGCTGGCTTTACCGGCCAGGTGTTCTTCAACCCGACGGCCGGCAACGTCGGCGCGATCGAGCAGTTGCTGTTCGACGGCCCGGCGACGACGACGATTGACGCCGCGATTTCCAAGCGGATCCGGTTTGGGCGTTATCAGGTCGAGTTCCGAGGGGAAGCGTTCAACCTGTTGAACTCGGTTGAGTTCTACTCGGGCGACATGAACATCAATAGCACGACGTTCGGGCGCATCACGGGTACCACCGTCGGGGCCCGGGTCGTCCAGTTGCAGGCGCGTTTCACGTTCTAGCGGCGTCTTCCAGGGCCTGGACGGCACGGTTGCCGGCCCAGGCCCTGGACTCTCGAGCCCGTCCGCCGCCCCCCGCCTGTCCGCCGTCCGCCTCACCCTCCGGCTCGCTCCACTCGCACAGGCCGCCTTCTCAGTATCGCACCCTCCGCCGCATGGTGACGAGGAGGGCCGCCAGCGTCGCGAAGGCGCAGGCGTACACGAAGACGTCGCCGGTTCGCGAATAGATGGTGCGCGAGGTCAGGAAGCGGATTTCGCCTACGAGCGCTGCTTGCTCGAAAAGACCGCTGCGCACCACCACCCGGCCGTACGGATCGACAATGCCGCTGATGCCCGTGTTCGCCGACCGCGCCAGGTACCTGCCCTGCTCGATGGCCCGGAGCGTTGCCATCTCGAAATGCTGCCATGGCGCGGACGACCGCCCGAACCACGCGTCGTTGGTAATCGTCGTCAGCAACTGGCTGCCGAGGCGCGTGGCCTGGCGAGCCAGGTCGGGGTAGACCACCTCGTAGCAGATGGCCGTGCTGGCCGGGTGCCCGGCCACCGGCAGCGTCACCATCCGGTCGCCTTCCGAGAAGTCGGAGACAGCTTCCACGAGCGGCCCGACGAAGAACAGCAGCCGCTTCACCGGCACGTACTCGCCAAACGGGACCAGGTGCATTTTGCGGTACACCGCGGCCACCGTCCCGTGCGGATCCACGAGGAACGCCGAGTTGAAGTAGCGCGGCGGCGTGGTCCTCTCGACCTGGTCGCTGCCGAACAGCAGGTAGCTGCGCGTCTGGAACGCGACCTGTCGCAGGGCGTCCCCGACGAGCGGGTCGTCCTGGAAGTAGAACGGGAGCGCCGACTCGGGCCACAGGATGAACCGCGCGCCGCGGCGCGCGACGTCGCGGGTCATGTCCAGGTAGGTCTGGACGATAGTCGCCGCCCTCTTGTGATCCCATTTCTGGTCTTGCGACACATTGCCCTGCAGGAGCCCGACCGTCATCGGCACGCCGTCGCGAGTCAGCGCATTGTCCCGCAGCCGCGCGCTGCCCCACACCGCGGTCGCCACAACGGCCGCTACGGCCACTGCCGCCGTCCACCAGCGGAGAGACGTGCGGTCGAAGACGAGGAGCACGAGCGCCGTGCTGACCAGCGTCACCAGCGCCGACAGCCCGTACACGCCGAACACGCTGGCCAGTTGCGCGATTGGGAGGATCGATGCCTGACTGTAGCCGAGCAGCACCCAGGGGAAGCCGGTGAACAGGTAGCCGCGACCCAGCTCCGTGGTGGCCCAGACCGCAGGCGCGAGGACCAGCCCGCGCGGCCCGAGACGCGCTACCAGCCGATGGAGCACCAGCGCGAAGACGGCGGGATAGAGCGCAAGGTACGCGGAGAGCAACAGCGTCAGCAGCACCGCGACCGCCGAGGGCAGGTCGCCGTACTGTCGCATCACCGAGCCGGTCCAGTAGATGGTGCCAATGAAGTAGGCGATGCCGGAGACGAGGCCCAGCGTGAACGCACGCAACGATCCGCGGCGGGCCGTGGCGGGGCAGGAGCCGCCCACGAGGAGACCGGCAAGAAGGGGCGCGAGCGCAATCCACGCGACGGCCGGATGGCCGAACCGGGGAAAACTCAGCGCGAGCAGCACGCCGGACAGGAGAGCTAGCGAGTAATCAATGGCTTGAACTGCTCCTCTCTCTCGAGACGGCCGCGGACCACATCCGCCTCCCGGCGGGTCTTGAACTTGCCCACCCGAACGCTGTACAAGACTGGCCCCTTGCCGGACAGCGTCACGACATACGTGCTGTAGCCCTTGCCCGACAGCCGCGACGCGATCGCATCCGCCTGACCTCGATCCCGATACGCCACGATCTTCAGAGAATAGCCGGGGCCGGCTGGCTCACCACTTGCCGCGGCAGCAGGCGCCACAGGTGTCGGCGGCACCAAGGCGGCAGCAGGCGCCACAGGTTGCGGCGGCACCGAGGCGGCAGCAGGCGCGTCCTTGGTCTTCGGGTCGACCTTGGTTTTCGGGTCGACCTTGGCCTTCGGGCCGGCCTTGGGCGATTCGACCGGCGTGCCCTTGTCCTGAAGCCGCGAGTAGTAGCTCGAGTCCTCGTCGGGCGGCGACGGCGGAGCCGAAGCCGGCGGTTGCTGGGGTGTCGCCCCGGCCTGCGGCTGGAGCGCGGCGACGCCGGCGGTCGGGTCGGCGGCCTCCGGCGCGCCCTGGGAGAGCACCTCGCCGGCGACGGCCGACTCCTTCTGCGCCCGGACCCCGCGCCCGACCAGCACCCCGCACACGAACGTCACCCCCAGAACGACGGCGGCGATCATGAACAGGGAGATGAGTTGCTTCCCGTTCAATTGGATTTCGTGAAAACCCTCGTCAGCCATGTGGCGCAGTTACCCCTGCTCGTGCGTTCCCGTGCTCGTCATTGCCTTGCTGACCGAGCGGCCCACCAGGTTCAGCAGTTCGATCGGTAGCGGGAAGATGATGGTCGAGTTCTTCTCTGACGCGATCTCAGTGAGCGTCTGAAGGTAGCGAAGCGTGATGGCGACCGGCTCCGTGGCGATGACGCCCGCGGCCTGCGCCAGTTTTTCCGAGGCCTCCAGCTCGCCGGCGGCGTGAATGATCTTAGCACGCTTCTCGCGCTCGGCCTCGGCCTGCCGGGCCATCGCGCGCTGCATGTCGGCCGGCAGATCGACGTGCTTCACCTCGACAGCCGACACTTTGATCCCCCACGGATCCGTGTGCTGATCGAGGATCTGCTGGAGTTGCAGGTTGAGCCGCTCACGCTGCGACAGCAGATCATCCAGCTCGCACTGCCCCAGCACGCTCCGCAGCGTCGTCTGCGCGAGCTGCGACGTCGCGTAGTGGTAGTTCTCGACTTCGACGATCGCGCGATTCGGATGCACGACGCGGAAGTACACGACCGCATTCACCTTCACCGAGACGTTGTCACGGGTGATCACGTCCTGCGGCGGCACGTCCATGACGATCGTCCGCAAGCTGACGCGGACGATGCGGTCGATCGGGGCGAAGACGAGGATGACGCCTGGCCCTTTCTCCTGAGGAAGCAGCTTGCCCAACCGGAAGATGACGCCACGCTCGTACTCCGCCAGGATCTTGATCGACCCGAGGAAGTACAGCACGACGATCAGCGCGAACAGCAAGAGCGGTTGGAACGGCATGTTTTCACCTCGTGACAGTGCAGGGGTGACCCATCGGTCGTTCCCCCGCGGTGTTGATTCAGGCGCGATCGATCATCTGCCGGACTGTGTCGGGGCCTTCCGGCTCACGCGCAGTGTGAGTCCCTCAATCCCGCCGACGAGAACCTCGTCGCCCTCGGCGATCGATTCCTCCGCCGTGGCCATCCAGATTTCTCCATGCGTCGCCACCCGGCCGGCCGCGCCAGGGGCGATCGCGCTCAACGCCCTCCCCAGCTTGCCAATCACCCCCGCGGTCCCGGTGGTCGGGCGCCGCCGCTGGGAAGCCAGCCCGAGCTGAACCAGCAGGATCAGGATGGCCGACAACCCGCCCACGACGGGCAGGATCACCGAGAGGCTCACCTGCAGTTCGGGCGCGGGCGTGTCCATCAGCATCATCGATCCGAACAGCAGGCTCAGGATTCCGCCCACACTCAGCACGCCGTGGCTCGTCACCTTGACCTCGAGGATCAGCAAGGTGACGCCGAACAGGATGAGCAGGATTCCCGCGTAGTTCACCGGCAGCACCTGGAAGGTGAAAAACGCCAGCAGCAGGCATAGACCGCCAGCGACGCCGGGAAGGATCGCACCCGGGTTCCACAGCTCGATCGTGAGGCCGAGCATCCCAAGGCTGAGCAGCATGTACGCGATGTTGGGGTGCGCGAGCGCGCTCAACAGCCGCTGCCGCCAATTCATCTCGAAACCGACCACGTGCGCGCCCGCCGTGTGCAGGACCACGGTGCGCCCGTCGAATCGTCGCACCGTCCGGCCGTCGAGCTTCGCGAGCAACGCCGGCACATCGGCCACGACGAAGTCGATGAGCGGAGGCGAGGCGTTGGCCGCCTCGTTCTCGGTGAACGAGCGGCTCTCGCGGACCGCCTCGTCGGCGAGCTGCACGTTGCGACCGCGCCCGGTCGCCCAGGTCCGGGCCGACGCCGCCACGTCGGACGCCATCTTCTTCGCCATCGTCTCGTCCACTTTTTCGCCGTTGCCCTGTACCGGGTGCGCGGCCCCGATGTGGGTCCCGGGCGCCATGGCGGCGATATCGGCGGCGATCGTGATGAGAAACCCGGCCGATGCGGCGCGGCTGCCCGATGGCCCGACGAACACGGCAACCGGCGTTTTCGCCGAGAGCATGCGCGAGACAATGGTGTGGGTGGAGTCGAGCAGGCCGCCGGGCGTGCGAAGGGTGAACACGACGAGCGCCGCCCCGGCACGGTCGGCGCGGTCCATGGTGTCCACCATGAACTCCGCCGACACCGGGTGGATGAGCGCGTCCACCGTGGCCGAGTAGACAACGGGACGGGCTGACTGTGACCAGAGCGGGTTGAGCGATGACGCGACCAGCAGCGCCGAAGAGAGAACAAAAGCCCAAACCGACGCCCTTCGCCGCGGGCCGCTTCCCACCGACGTCAGCTGCAACATGGTTCACCTGCCGGGACGATTATAGCCCGACCACGGGCTGCCAGCTCATCGCTACTTCCCCTCGATCCTGCCTGCCAGTTGCCTGGCTTCGGCCGATTGCGGATCGAGTTGAAGGGCCTTTTGCAGCTCGGCACGTGCGCGGGCCCGGTCCTTGGCCCTGAGGTAGACTTCGCCGAGGACCGCGTGAGCCGCCGCCGAGTCCCGGCTCCAGACGGAGATCTCGAGGGCCTCGGTCGCTTCGGTCAGCCGGCCGGTTCGCAGGTAGATACGGCCGAGCAGGAGGTGGACATCGGCTTGGTACGGCCTCAGGTAGAGCGAGCGTTTCAGATCCCGAATGGCTTCGACGTCCTGCTGCTGCTCGAACAGCCGGCGGCCGCGGTCGGCATGGAATGCGGCGAGGTTTTCCTGGTCCTTCTGCTCGGTTGGCGCCAGGATCGCATCGACCAGCGTCAGGCGGGGGGCGTCGAGGTCGTCACGCAGTCGTTCGAGCCCCTTCGGCACCGGCTCGGTGGCCGCGTTGGGACGCCGCTCCCAGTCGCCGTAGATCGACGAGAGCTGCCGGGCCAGCTCTTTCTCCCGCTCTCCCTCGACGGAGGCCCCGGTGGCGTGCAGGGCGGCCCCAAGGACAAAATGCGCATCGCCATCGGTCGGGTTGCGGCGAACGGCCTCGGTGAGCCAGTAGGTCGCCGCCTTCGTGTCGCGCTCCAGCCAATACGAGTAGCCGAGGTTGAAGGCGTAGTCGGCCTCGCTCGGGTCGGCCTCCGCAGCCTTGGCGAAGTAGTAAGTGGCGCGCCCCGCTTGCGGCGTGGCCGCACGGCGAGCCTGGATGACGCCAAGGTTATTGAAGAGCGCGGGCGTGGGCGCGACATCAAGGAGCGCCTTCAGTCCGCGGAACGCCTCGTCGTACTGCTTCAGGTGGAACTTGGACAACGCGGCGAGGAACCGGGCCCGCCGGTACGAACGCGAGGTGGCGGGCACGCCAAGCGCGGAGGTGGCGGCGCGCGCGTGGTCGCCCTCTTGGGTGTAGACCTGCCAGAGCGCAATCCGCGCGGGCGCGTAGTCGGGAGCCAGCTCGAGGGCACTGCCGAGGAACCGCGTTTTCGCCGAGGTGGTCTCGGCCACGAGTCCCTTGATGTAGTTCTCGAACACCGGCAGCGCCCCGTGGTCCACGTCGAGACGCTCGGGCACGGTCAGGCCCGGTGGCAGGAGCTGACGGGATAGCCGGTCGAACACCGCGAAGAAGTCGAACAGGGGACCGGTCACGGAGGCCGGCGGGCGCATCCGGCCCGTGTCGAGTCGAATGGCGCGGGCCTTGACGGTCAACTGGCCGTCATCGACCGAGAAACTGCCCAGCACGACCTGCGCGGCGCCGATCACCTGCCCGAGGCGGATGATCGTCGCTTCGCTCAACGGCGCGGCATGCGGCAACTGCAGCCGTTCGAATGCCTGCAGCCGCTGCTCGCGGGTGATCGCGCCGACACCCAGGGCTTCCAGGTTGCTGGTCAGCAGCGTGGCGGCGGCCTCCGACACCCAGTAGAATCTCCCCTCTCGCCTGACGTTCTCGAAGGGCACCACAAGCAGGCGCTCGGGCGGCGGGACCGCTTGCGCGCCAGCCGCCCTCGCATCGGCGAGGAGCGTGAGGCAGCAGAGAAGGAAGCTCAGGGCAACGGCAGCAGGTGTCATTCGCGTGGCGTCAGGCTGGTGACCGATCTCGCCCGACGTCTGTCGAGCGAGATCGCGATGAGGCACGATGGGGCGCCGGCGGCCCGGCACTGGTCCAGGTGAACCTCGCCCGGCACGGAGTAGAGTTCGAGAAACCGCGCCAGCATCGCCGCGAAGAACCCGCAGAGCTGCTTGCTGGACGAGTCGCGGATGCTGCAGAAGAGCGACCCCCGCACGTCGAAGGTGCCCTTGCCCCTCCGCAGTTTCGTAACAACGCGCGTGCCGACGCAGGTGCCCCGGATCGTGCGGCGCGCGAGGTGCAGCGCCACGCGGGCGCGCATCCATGCGGGCATCGACCGGATCATCGAGCGATGGACCGGCCTCTGCGACGCGACGGTCCACTCGGCGGCGTACTCGCCCGCACGGCGGGTGATCAGGTCGTAGGGTTCGCCTTCCTGCCTGAGAAAGCTCAGCACAGCATTCAGCGGGGCCAGGCCGATTGTGCCGTGACGCAGCCCGTCCGGGCTGAGCCAGTTCTCGTAGAACTCCAGCCGGGTCGGCAGGAGATCGGCAATGCCCTGGTGGAGGCTGGCGACGAGGACCCGGCCAATTCCCGCTTCGGTCATTTTCTGTTAAGGTAAGAACGCAAGTGGACGCGGCACGCACGGACCGGCACGCCGACCGCTGACAGCCATGATTATGGCACGCACGCCGGCCGGTAAACCAGCCACGACAATCGAGCGATGATACTTCCAGTCCACGACCTCGTCCGCGAACGAATCACGGCAGCCCTCGAGCGCCAGTACGCCCTCGGCCCCGACGCCATGCCCGCGATCGTCATCGACTACCCGCCCAACCGCGAACTGGGAGATCTCGCGCTGCCGCTCGCCTTCGAACTGGCACGGCGCCTGAGGAAGGCGCCCGCACTGATCGCCGAGGAGCTTGCTGCCGCGCTCGGCAGCATCCCGGGCATCGCTCGCGTCGAAGCCACGAAGGGGTACCTCAACTTCTTCCTCGACCGACGCGCGTTCCTCGGTGAACGGCTGGGCGTCGGCGCGCCACCGCTCGCAGCGCGGCCCACGCCCGGCGCGGTGAAGACGGTGGTCGAGCACACGGCGATCAACCCGAACAAGGCCGCGCACATCGGCCACCTGCGGAACTCGGCACTGGGCGACACACTGGTGCGCGCGCTCCGCTTCCGCGGTGTCCCGGTCGAGGTGCAGAACTACATCGACGATACGGGCGTCCAGGTGGCCGACGTCGTCGTCGGGTTCCGCCAGATCGAACGCCAGGACCTGGCCGGCATCCGCGCGATTGCCGACTCGACGCGGTTCGACTTCTACTGCTGGGATCTCTACGCGCGCGTCGCCGACTGGTACGAGGCGGACAAGTCGCGCCTCCAGGTCAGGCTCGACACGCTCCATGACATCGAGCACGGCGGCAACGAGGTTGCGGACATCGCCGCCTTCATCAGTGACCGCATCGTCCGCTGCCACCTGCTGACGATGGCGCGCATGAACGTGCAGTACGACCTGTTGGCGTGGGAAGGCGATATTCTGCGGCTGCACTTCTGGGCGAGGGCATTCGAGATCCTCAAGGAGAAGGGCGCCGTGTTCCTGCAGTCGCAGGGTCGGCTCGCCGGCTGCTGGGTGATGCCCATCGAGGACGAGGCGGCCCCGGCGGCCGAGGAGGGAGAGGCGCCGGCCGCGGACGAGGACGACAGCCGGGAGAAGGTGATCGTGCGGTCGAACGGCACCGTCACCTACGTCGGCAAGGACATGGCGTACCAGTTCTGGAAGTTCGGCGTTCTGGGCAAGGACTTCAACTACCGGGTGTTCAGCCAGCGCGCCGACGGGGAACCGGTGTGGGGCACGTGCCAGGAAGCGGCGGCCGGGGAACCGGCGCACCCGCCGTTCGGCGGGGCCGG
Organism: Acidobacteriota bacterium; assembly: GCA_025363775.1. GTDB lineage: Bacteria > Acidobacteriota > Vicinamibacteria > Vicinamibacterales > Fen-181 > FEN-299. The sequence goes on from JANYLG010000151.1 coordinate 14,780, forward strand.
CGCGGTGGTCAACGTCATCGACGTGCGGCAGTCGTACCTGCAGAAGCTGCTGAAACAGGCGCTCTCCGCCATCGGCCACCAGGAGGAGGCGGATCGGTCGGTCCACTTCTCCTACGAAATGGTGTCGCTCACCCACAACACCGCCCGGCAGATGGGCTACATCCTGTCGCCGGAAGACGCCGCCCGGCCATTCGTTGAAGTCTCCGGGCGGAAGGGACTTGGGGTCAAGGCGGACGACCTGCTGGACGTGCTGGTGAAGAAGGCGGCCGAGGAGGTCGTCAAACGGAACGCAGAGCTGTCGGCCGACGAGGTCCGGCGTATCGCCGAGGCGATCGCGGTCGCCGCTGTCCGCTACTTCATGATTCGATTTTCGCGCGGGAAGGTGATTGCCTTCGACATCGACGAAGCGCTGAATTTCGAGGGTGAAAGCGGCCCGTATTTACAGTATGCTGTCGTTCGCGCGAACAATATCTTCCAGAAACTTCGCGACCGGGAAGGCATCGGCGAAGCTGAGTTCCTGAGCCCCCTCAGTACTACGCGTACAGAGGAGTTGACAGGCGGAGCGCACGGGCACGACCTCTGGGCCCTCGTCCTCGAAGCGGCGCGATTGGATGAAGTGGTAGATCAGGCCGTGCGGACGCTCGAGTTTTCGGTGCTGGCGAAGTACGCGTTCGGCCTCGCGCAGATGTTCAACGCGTTCTATCACCGTTTTCCGATCCTGAACGAGGAGCGCGACGACGCGCGGCGGTGGCGCGCTGGCGCCGTCAGTTACTTTCGGAACCAGTTGACTGGGGCCCTGAACCTGATGGGCATTCCGGTCCCGCCTCGCATGTAGCGGGCGGGCGCTCGTTCAGCAACCGCGCGCACACTCCCCGGCCGCCAAACACGGTCGGATTTCTGTTTGTGTCGGCCACCTCTGATAGGCTCGAGGTCTGCTATGTCTCCGATCATCGGCATCGCGCCGTGCCGCAGTCTCACCGACTACGTGGAATCTGTCCGCCGGGCCGGCGGGGAGCCCAGGGTGTTCGACCCGCTCGAGGACCAGCCTGAACAGATCGTCGGCGAGGTCCAGGGCGTGCTGATGACCGGAGGGGTAGACATCGACCCGGCGCGATACGGCGACGAACCTCACGCGACGGTGACCGCGATCGAGCCGGAACGGGACGCCTTCGAGTTTGCGCTGCTGCTGGCAGCCCGCAAAGCCGGGTTGCCGATCTTCGGTATCTGTCGCGGCATGCAGGTGATGAACGTCGCGCTTGGCGGCAGCCTCATCCAGGACATCGCCGCCGAGATGACCGGCATCCTGCAGCACACTCTGCCCACACCGCCGTGCGCCGTGGCCCACGAGGTGTGGGTGAGCAAGGGCAGCCGGCTGTGGACGTTGATGCAGGAGAAGATGGCGGACGCGGACACCTGCTCGGTGAACAGCCGCCATCATCAGGCGATCAAGCGGTTGGCGCCTGGATTCGAGGTGACGGCCACGGCTCCCGACGGCGTCATCGAGGCGATCGAGTACGCGAACGCGACGTTCTGCCTGGGCGTCCAGTGGCACCCCGAGAACTTCTGGCGCACCGGCGAGTTCCGGCCGCTGTTCGAGGGATTCATCGAGGCGTGCCGCACGTAGGGGCGACGGCGCTGGCTTCAGGCCCGCGCGAACACCGCGACGGCTTCCACGTGCGCCGTGTTCGGGAACAGGTCGAACGCCTCGAGGTGAGCCAGCCCGTAACCGGCGTCGATCAACTTCCTGGCATCCCGCGCAAACGTCGCGACATCACACGACACGTAGACCACACGCTCCGCCTGCTGGGCGGCAATCGCCGCTGACGCGCCCTTCGACATCCCCGTCCGCGGGGGATCCACCACGATCGTCGATCCGGCTGACACCGGGTGCGTGGCCAGGTACGCCTCCACCGCCATTTCAATCGGGTTGAGCGCGGGGCCAAACGGCGACGCATTCGCTCGGAGGTCCGCCGCACCCGCCCGGTCGCCTTCCACGGCGACTACCGACGTCCAGCCCGACGCGGCGAGCGATGCGGCAAACAGGCCAACTCCCGCGTAGAGGTCCACCACCGGGCCGGCCGGCACGAGCGAGACCACGCGCCCGGCCAGCGTGGCCAGCAGGTAGCGGTTCGCCTGGAAGAACGCCTGCGCGTGATGCTGGAGGCGGACCTGCACCGGAGCAACGCCTGCATCGCCCCCGGCGGCCACCGAGCCCGGCACGGGCAGGTCGAGCACGTCGAGCACGCACGGTGTTCCGCCCGCGGTGACCGTGCGACGCGTCGGCGCCTGCCCGCCCTGTCCCCGCGCGCCGAACGAGGCGCTGACGCCGACCACGGTGGGCAGCTTCGCCAGTTCGTCCAGCCCCTGGGGGGTGCTCGGGCGATTCAGCTCGAGGTGCAGCGCCCGCTCGGAGGCCGGCACGTTCTCGCTCAACTCGATCTCGGTGACGCCGTCGAACCCGCCATCGCCCACCCGGTCCGACAGTTCCGACACGAGCCGGCAGGTGTCGGGCAGCAACTGCTTCGTGATCGCCGGGTCGCACATCCCGTGCGTCCCTTCCCGGAAGTAGCCGAGCATGCGGCCGCGCACGTGGAAGCGGGCCCGCATGCGGTAGCCCTCCTCCGGCGACGCGGTCACCCTCACCGGGCGCTCGAGCGTCACTCGGCCAATCCGCGACAGCGCGTCGGCGATCACCTGCGCCTTCAGCTCGAGTTGCCGCGCATAGACGATGTGCGCGTAGACGTTGCCGCCGCACGCCCAGTCACCGATGCCCGTGCGTCGGTCGGGCGACGCTTCCACCACGTCCATGGTCGTGGCGTAGGCCACGCCCTGCCCCGTCCGCTCGACCATCGCCCGAACACGCTCCCCGGGAATCGCGGCATGCACGAGCACGACGAGGCCGTCGTGACGGGCGATCATCCGCCCGCCCGCGGCCGGTTTTTCGATGGTCAGGTCGATGACGGAACCGGGAGACAGCATGACAAGAAAGGCTGAATGACCGACTCGGGGCGCCGCGCGTCCACCCGCGGCAGCCTGGTCGCCCGCTGGAAGAGCGCATCGGCGGAGATCGGGCGCGAACTGGCCGTGATGGAGCAGCTGCCTCACTCCTATGCCCATCTCGGACGACAGGAAGTGAGGTCTACGCTCCCCAGGTTAACAGAATGGCCCGTTCTCCGACACAGCCGCCCCCCGAGGTTCCCCCGCACGCGCAAGGATGCACCGCGGCGTGGAAGTCGAATCCGTTTCAACTGCACCTCGTGAAGGTGCAGGGGAACCTGGCGGCGCGCAGCCGCCGTGTCCAACCCCGCAACCGGCTGCCGGCGACCCTACGGTCCGTACGCGACGTCCGGCAACTTGAGACGGTCGCGCAGCAGCTTGATGGTTGCCGCCTCGACCGCCCGCGCGTATTCCCGGGCCGGCATCCGGTCACGGAAGCCAGCGAGATCCTGTTCGGCTTCCACCCGCAGCGTGTTCATCACGTCCGCCGGTGTCGCCTGGCAAGCGGCCGCCAGCAGCTCGTCGTCGATCGCCTGCAGCCTGGCGACGAACGCCGCGCGCGCCTCGCCCCGCAAGCTGCGGCTCAGAGAGCGCTCCCCGCCAAGCTCGGCGAGAATGCTCTCGACCGCGCGCTCGAGCTCGCCGCCCAGGGCCCCGCCAGCCACGCGGTCGGTCAGCCTCGTCACCACACGATCGAGATGCGCGCGCAGCGAGTGCCCCGGCTTCGTCCGCCGATCTTCCCCGGCCGGTTCGCCCGCTCCGCCCGCGTCCGCGGCCACCAGTGGAAACGCCCCGCCACCCGCCGTGCCCACACCGACGGCCCTCCGCCATTGGTCGAACACGTCGAGCACGTCGGCTTCGCAGAACTCCACGCGGAGCGGCCGCCGGCTCGGCGCCCTGGCCTCGCGGCGCTCGACGCACCGATCGATGCCGCGCAAGGCCACCTTCAGTGGAATGCCCTGCGTGGCCCAGCCTGTGACCATCTGGAAGGCGGGCCCGACCACGCGAACGAGGTGGCCCGCGTTCTTCCGGCACAGATGCGCTTCGATCTCGCGGCAGTAGGAATCGGTGTCCATGAGAGTGGCGAACAGCCGTGGAGCCCCTACCCTTTGGTCCCGTTGTTCCTGTTCCAGATCAGTCGGAGCCCGTGCAGCGTGAGATCCCGGTCCACCGCGTCGATCGTCGGCGTGTCGGACGCGATCATCTCCGCGAGGCCGCCCGTGGCGATGCAGGTCACGCTGTCGCCCAACTCACGACGCAGGCGCTGGACGATCCCTTCGACCAGGCCGATGTAGCCGAAGAAGAGCCCCGACTGAATCGACCCGACGGTCGTGTGGCCGATGACCGACTCGGGGCGCCGCACGTCCACCCGCGGCAGCCTGGCCGCCCGCTGGAACAGCGCATCGGCGGAAATGTTGACGCCAGGGCAGATGACACCGCCCAGATACTCCCCGCGCGCCGAGATCGCGTCGAACGTGGTCGCGGTTCCAAAGTCCACCACGATCAGGGCTCGGCCTTCCGGGCGCCCGTAGCGCTCGTACGCCGCCACGCCGTTGACGATCCGGTCCGCTCCCACGTCCGACGGGGGCTCGTAGAGGATCGGCATCCCGGTGTCCACGCCGGCTTCGACGACGAGCGGGAGGTGGTCGAAGTACCGCTTCGCCATCTCCACGGTCGGACGGGTCAGCGTCGGCACGACCGACGCCATGACGACGCCGTCCACGTCACGCGGAGCGAGCTGGCCGTGGTGAAACAGCTGCAGCACCCACATGCCCATCTCGTCTGCGGTTCGCTGCCGATCGGTGGACAAACGCCAGCTCTGCAGCAGGCGGTCGTCGCGGAACACGCCGACGACGATGTTGGTATTGCCGATATCGAGTGCGAGGAGCATGGTGAACCCCAATCCCTTGCGACCTTGCGATCTTGCGACCTTGCGAGCCGCCAGCCGGCAGCCGGCACCGCCCTGTTCCCTGTTCCCTAATCCCTGTTCCCTAACCCCTCACCCCTAATCCCTACCTGCCGAGCCATCGGACTTCGCCGGCGATGACGCGGCGGGTCGTGCCGTCGGCGGTGACCAGCAGGGCGCCGTCGCGATCGACGCCAGCGGTCGTGGCCGCGTGCCATCCCGATGGATCAACAATCTCCACGCGCGCTCCCACGGACGAGGGCGACAGCGCGCGCCACCGGTCGAGCACCTGGTCGAATCCCCCGGCCGAGAGCTCGGTCAACCGTTCCGCCAGGCACGCGAGCGATTCGGCACACACCGCCGCCCGATCGACGGCCCGCCCGACTTCCGCCTCGATCGATGTCGCGCGATGCGCGATGTCCGGCGGGTAGGCGGCGCCCAGCACGTTGATGCCGTATCCCAGGATGACATGCCGCACCTCGCCGCCTGCCGAGGCCGCCTCTGCAAGAATCCCGCACACCTTCCGCGGCCCGACCACGAGGTCGTTGGGCCACTTGATCTCCGCCGGAAGGCCGGTTGACGCGCGAAGCCCCTCGGCGATCGCGACGCCCGCCGTGAGGGTGATCCGCGAGGCGACCGAGACGGAGCCGGCGTCCCAGTTCCCGACCATCTCGCCGGGCCTCAGCACCACCGACACGTAGAGCCCGGCACCCGGCGGAGAGAACCAGATCCGCCCCATCCGTCCCCGGCCGCTCTCCTGGCACTCTGCGGCCACCACCGTGCCGTGCGCCGCGCCGGCCGCCGCCGCACGCTCCGCCACGTCGTTGGTGGACGACACCGAGTCGTACCAGACCACCCGGGACGCGAACCCGCCCAGGCGAGCGGCCCGGTGCGCGAGTGCCTCGACAAACCCGGCCGGTAGATCGCCCGCCAGCGGCGGGAGCCCGCTCACCGCCTACGCTCCCATCTCGCGCAGGGTGTCCTGGAGGTTCTGCAGCTGCACCTCGAGCGCAGAGCGCCTGGTCCTCGTGTCATCGACCACCTTGGCGGGCGCGCGCGACACGAAGCTCTCGTTTGCGAGCTTCCCGTCGATGCTCACCATCTCGCGCTCGGTGTCCGCGACCTTCTTGCGCAGCTTCTCGAGCTCCGCGCCCCGGTCCGCCCGGGGCATCTGAATATGCACGCGCAGATCGTTGAACACCCGCGTGACGATCTCGGTCCCCTCTGCCGGTGTCGGCGCAGCGTCGCTGAAGGCAAGCGACGTCATCCCGGCGAGGGCCAGCACGTATCCCTTCTGCTCACCGAGGACCCGCGCCGCACATGCGCCCGCACCCTCAACGGTCGCGCTGATCCGTTCGGACGGCTTCACCGTCCGCTCGGCCCGCGCGGTGCGGATGGTCGTGACGATGCCCTGGAGCAGCTCGATCTCGCCAACCGCAGCCTGGTCGGCCCAGTCGGCCCGCGGCTCGGGATACGCCGCCAGGGTGATCGTCTGGCCGTCCTCGGCGCGCCGCGGGAGGTGCTGCCACAACTCCTCCGTGACGAACGGGATAATCGGGTGCAGGAGCCTCAGCACGCGGTCATGCACCTCGAGCAGCACGGCGCGCGCCGTCTCGCGCTCGGCGCCTTCCGCCTGCAGGTGCTGCTTCACCATCTCGATGTACCAGTCGGCGTACTCGTGCCAGAAGAAGTGATAGAGCCGATCCGCGGCCACGTCGAAGCGATAGGTGGTGAATGCCTCCTTCACCTCGCCCGTCACGACGTTCAGGCGGTGCAGGATCCAGCGATGGACGAGGCAGAGCGACTTTGCCTCCGGCACGTCGCCTCGAGTGGGATCCTCACCGAGGTTCATCAACGCGAACCGGGACGCGTTCCAGATCTTGTTGATGAACTGGCGATAGCCGGTCATCCGGCCTTCCGAGAGCGGGATGTCCATCCCGGGCCCCGCCATCGCGGTCAGCGTGAAGCGCAGGGCGTCGGCCCCGATCTCGTCCATCACCTCGAGCGGGTCCACGACGTTCCCCTTCGACTTGCTCATCTTCTGGCCGCGCTCGTCGCGCACCAGGCCGGTGATGTACACGTCGCGGAACGGGATGTCGCCGGCGAATTTCGATCCGGCCATGATCATCCGCGCGACCCAGAAGAAGATGATGTCGAACGCGGTGAGCATCAGGTCGGTCGGGTAGTACCGGAGGAAATCCTCTGTCTTGTCCGGCCAGCCCAGAGTGCTGAACGGCCACAGCTGCGAGCTGAACCAGGTGTCGAGGACGTCGTTGTCCTGCGTCAGGGCGCCGCCGCATTCGCAGCGCTCCGGCGTCTGCTCGGCGACGACCATCCGTTCGCACGCGTCGCAGTACCACGCCGGGATCCGGTGTCCCCACCACAACTGCCGCGAGATGCACCAGTCGTGAATGTTGTACATCCACTCGTAGTAGGTCTTCGTCCAGTTGTCGGGCAGGAACCGCACCTGCCCTTCCTCCACCACGCGAATCGCTTCCTTGGCCAGCGGCTCGATCTTCACGAACCACTGCGTGGAGACCAGCGGCTCGACCACCGTGCTGCAGCGCTGGCACGTGCCAACCGCGTGCTGGTGGTCCGCCACCTTCTCGAGCAATCCCTCCCGCTCGAGCTGCTCCACGATCCCCGCCCTCGCCTTGAAGCGGTCGAGCCCCGCGTAGGAACCGCCGGCCGCGGTGATCCTGCCGTCCTCGTCGATGACCGCCACCTCGGGCAGGTTGTGCCGCTTCCCGATCTGGAAGTCGTTCGGGTCGTGCGCGGGTGTCACCTTGACGGCGCCGGTGCCGAACGCCGGATCGACGAACTCGTCGGCCACGATGGCCAGCTCGCGCCCGATGATCGGCAACCGAACGGTCTGGCCGATCCGGTCGCGGTACCGCTCGTCGTTCGGGTTGACGGCAATGGCGGTGTCCCCGAGCATCGTCTCGGGCCGCGTCGTGGCGACCGTCACGCCCGGACCGCCGTCGGTGCCCGGGTAGCGCACGTACCACAGCTTCCCGGTCGTGTCCTTGTGGACCACTTCGAGGTCGGACAGCGCGGTCCGGCAGCGCGGGCACCAGTTCACCATGTAGGCGCCCCGATAGATCAGCCCCTCGTGAAAGAGCGTGACGAACACGCGGCGAACCGCGCGCGACAACTGCTCGTCCAGCGTGAACCGCTCGCGCGTCCAGTCCACCGATTCGCCGAGCTTCCGCATCTGGCCGGTAATCGTGCCGTGGCTCTGTCGCACCCACTCCCACACCCGGGCCTCGAACGCCTCGCGCCCCAGGTCGTGGCGGGTCTTACCCTCCTGCGCCAGCTGCTTCTCGACGACGTTCTGCGTGGCGATGCCGGCGTGGTCGGTGCCCGGCAGCCACAGCACGTCGTAGCCCTGCATCCGCTTCCAGCGGGCGATGATGTCGGGCAGCGTGTGGTTGAGCGCGTGCCCCATGTGAAGCGATCCCGTCACATTGGGCGGCGGAATGACCATACTGAACCGCGGCTTGCCGGACGCCGGGTTGGCGCGAAACGCGCCAATCGACTCCCAGAACGCGTACCAGCGGGGATCGACCTCGGAGTGTTCGAAGGCTTTGGAGAGTTCACGCATAGATCTGTTGATCGTAATGGAAGATCAGCCGATTGGAAAACGGAAATCGGGGATCAGGGATCGGGAATCAAGGATCGGGGATCCGGAGCAGTCAGGGCCGTCAGTCGCGAACCGCAGGTTGCAGGCCACCAGCCGCGGGTCGCAAGGCGGGAGCTGGATTGTCGTCTCGAGGCTACCGGATCGAGGCCTTGAGCCGCTCGATCTCTTCGCGGACAAGGCGTTCCGCCGTCGCCGAGACGACCTGGGAGACGACATCACGGAACGCAGGCTCGCCAAGGCGCTCGAGCACCCGGCGCGCGACGTCGGAGACGAACGTGTCGGTGACCGCCGTGCCCGGGAGCATGACAGTGACGACCGCTCCCGCGTCATGCCGATGGATCACGTCGGCGCCGTGATTGCGCTCGGCATCGAGGAGCGCGGCAAACGCCTCCGAGACCGGCAGCGCGCCATACGCATCCGTGGCCCGCGGCGTGGCATAGGCGTCCGTGGCCAGCGGCGCGGCAGCCGAGGCGGCCGCTTCGAGGTCGTCGCCCGGCGATGACGAGGCGCGAAACGCCGGCCCTGGGCCGAAGACATCCGGGCGGACGCGATCCGGATCGAGTCCTGGTTCGCGGGTGAAATCCGGGAACACGATGCCGGTGTCCGTGCCGACCGGCGTCGCCGCGACAGAAGGCCACTCGTGCGTTGCCCTGACCGCCGCCGCCCACGGGTCGGCGCCCTGCGCCCTCGACGGCGTCGCGGCCTCGCGGCCCGACGGGGCGCCGGTCAGATGGGCAAACGCCGCATCGAGGCGATCGAAGTAGTCGTCGAGGGAGCCGTCGGCCGAGGGGGCCGGCTCCGAACGCAGGTTCAGCGATTCCACATCCAGGCGGAGATCATCCTCCGCTGGCACCATCGGCGGCTGCGGCATCGGCACGGTCGCGTCCTCCTCGAACTCGCTGCCGCTGGCGTCCTCAACAGCGACGAGCGGGGCGTTCCCGGTGCCCGGCTCGATCTGGAGAACCACCACGACGGCCGGCTGGTCCGCGGACGGTTGCTCGGCAGTCTGCGCGTCCGAGGAAGGCACCACGCCGCTCAACAGTTCCTTCACACGGCTAATCAGCAACTGCGGCTCGAACGGCTTTGCCAGGACTCCGTTACAACGGATCGACCGCGCGCGCTCTTCGTCCACCGGCTCGAACGCGCCGGTGAGGAGCAGGACAGGGATGTGCGCGAGAGCCGGGTTGTCCTTGATGAACGCCGCCACTTCGTACCCGTCACGCTTCGGCATCCCGACGTCGGCCAGGACGATGTCCGGGCGCTCGACCAGGATGCGGTCGATCGCCTGCTGGCCGTCGCCGACAGCCGTCACCTTGACGTCTTCATCGGCGAAGGTGAGCTCGATCACCCGCTGGATTGTGACACTGTCGTCTGCGAGCAGGAGTTTATACGGCATTCGGTCCCCACTGAGGCCACCCGAGCTGGGAGGCCACACATCTCCATATCGGCCTCAGCGCCCTCGCGCGACAGGCGGTTCACGGGTTGCGCCGAGCGCCCCGTCAGCCCCCGGCCCGGGCCCGAACGTTCTGTTGGATGAAGCCTACGATCTCCTTCATCGCGCTGCCGGGCCGGAAGATTCCCCTGATCCCGATAGCCTCGAGTTTCGGAACGTCGAGGTCCGGGATGATTCCGCCGACGACCACCAGGACGTCGTCGAGTCCGTGCTGGCGCACCAGGTCCATCACCCGCGGGCAGATATGGGTGTGAGCGCCGGACAGGATCGAGAGGCCGATGACGTCCGCGTCTTCCTGGAGCGCCGCGGCCACCACCTGCTCGGGCGTCTGGCGGAGGCCGGTATAGATGACCTCCATGCCGGCGTCCCGCAGGGCGCGGGCGATGACCTTGGCGCCCCGGTCGTGTCCGTCGAGCCCGGGCTTGGCAATGACAACTCGAATTCGTCGCATGGTCACCTCAGAGGCTCGAGCCCTTCGGCAGGCTCGGGGCGCCGTGAGCGGAGTCGAACGGCGGCCATCACACCACCGGCACTTCTTCGTATTCGCCCCACACGTCGCGGAGCGCGTCGCACATCTCGCCCACCGTCGCGTAGGCGCGGACCGCCTCGAGGATCGGCTCCATCGTGTTGCCCGACCCGGCGCCGACGTTGCGCAGCCGGTCGAGCGCGCGCGTGACGTGGCCGTTGTCGCGATCGCGGCGCACCTGCTCGAGCTTGGCCAGTTGCCGGTCGGCCGCCGCCTCGTCGATGCAGAGCGTCGGCACCAGCGTCTCGACGTCCGCGACGAAGTCGTTGACGCCGACGATGAGCTTCTCTCGCCGCTCGATGGCCTGCTGAAACAGGTAGGCGCTTTCGGCTACTGCCTGCTGCGGATATCCCTGTTCGATGGCCGAGACCATCCCGCCCATGTCGTCGATCGTCCTGAAGATCTCGAGAGCCTCGCGCTCCATGTCGAGCGTCAGCTTCTCCACGAAGTAGGATCCGCCGAGCGGATCGACGACGTTGGCCACGCCGCTTTCGTGGGCGATGATCTGCTGCGTCCGGAGCGCGATCGTGACGGCCTCGCTCGTCGGGAGCGCTAGCGCCTCGTCGAGCGAATTCGTGTGGAGCGACTGCGTGCCGCCCAGGACAGCGCCCAGCGCCTGGATTGCGGTGCGGACGACGTTGTTGTACGGCTGCTGCGCCGTGAGCGAGACGCCGGCCGTCTGCGTGTGGAACCGCAGCTTCAGCGATCGCTCGTCTTTCGCGTGGAAGCGGTCCCGCATCAGCCGCGCCCAGATCCGGCGGGCCGCCCGGTACTTCGCAATCTCCTCGAAGAAATCGCTGTGCGCGTTGAAGAAGAAGGAAATCCGCGGGACGAACTCGTCCACGTCGAGGCCGGCATCCACGCCGTACTGGACGTACTCGATGCCATCACGCAGCGTGAACGCGAGCTCCTGGAGCGCGGTCGCCCCCGCCTCTCGGATGTGATACCCGCTCACCGAGATCGTGTTCCACCGCGGCACCTCGCGGGCGCAGTAGGAGAACACATCCGTGATGAGGCGCATCGACGGCCTCGGCGGGTAGATGTACTCCTTCTGCGCGATGAACTCTTTCAGAATGTCGTTCTGGATCGTGCCGGAGATCTTCCGCCAGTCCGCACCCTGCCGCTCCGCCACCACCAGGTACATGGCGAAGATCATCGAGGCGGGCGAGTTGATCGTCATCGACGTGGTGATGTCGGCAAGGGAGATCCCCTCGAACAACGTTTCCATGTCGGCGAGCGACGCGATCGAGACACCGCACTTCCCCACTTCGCCGAGCGACAGCGCGTGGTCCGGATCGCGCCCCATCAGCGTCGGCAGGTCGAACGCCACGCTCAACCCGGTGCCGCCATTGCGCAGCAGTTCCTTGTAGCGCGCGTTGGTGTCCTCGGGCGTCCCGAACCCCGCAAACTGCCGCATCGTCCACAGCTTGCCGCGGTAGCCGCTCGGGTGAATGCCGCGCGTGTACGGAAAACCGCCGGGACCGTTCAGGTCGCGGTCATAGTCGAGCTCGGACACGTCTTCCGGGGTGTAGAGCCGCTCGACCGGCCGTCCGGAGATCGTCGTGAACTGCGTGGGCCGGACCGCGGTGGCCGACGAGAGTACACCGCCGCGAGCAGACGGCCCGCTGGAAGCCGAGGGAGCCCCGGTAGTTGGTGGCATAACTCCCATTTTATACGGATTCGCGAGCCGCCCAACCAGAGGCATCGCTGGCGGCCCACAGTTGCCTCTTTGGCCGTCGACCGCGACACCGTACTCGCCGGCCGAAGTGGCTCGACTGACCGCGTCAGCACCGACCCTTCGCGGGGCTGAAGCCCCACGCCACACCGACACCCGTGGCTCGGCGCCGATCTGCGTCAGTTCCGACCCTTCATCGTCAGTTCCGACTCTTCTGCGTCAGTTCCGACTCTTCTGCGTCAGTTCCGACTCTTCTGCGTCAGTTCCGACCCTTC
>JANYLG010000174.1 GCA_025363775.1 Acidobacteriota bacterium
CCCGTCCACACGGCGACCTACTTCCCGACCACGCAGTGCGCCTCGTGCCACGCGTCCGCAGCGGCCACGCACACCTCGTGGGCGGGCGCCGTGTACACGCACTCGCAGATGCAGCTGACCAACGCACACGCCGGCCACGTGTGCGAGGACTGTCACAAGGGCAACTACACCTCGGTCGCCTATGACTGCTACGGCTGTCACCAGAACTCGGTGCCGGGCTACGCGAACGCCACGAACCCGACCCATACCGCGGCGGGCTTCCCGACGACCGTCGCCGCCTGCACCGGCTGTCACAACACCATCGCCTGGCGCCCCGCCACGTTCTCGCACACGGCCACGTTCCCGCTGACCAACTCGCACTCGGGACGCCTGTGCGAGGACTGTCACAAGGGCAACTACGCGTCGCTGGTGAACAACTGCTACGGCTGCCACCAGAACTCGGTGCCGGGGTATGCCAACGCGACCAACCCGCCGCACTCGCCGACGGCCTTCCCGACGACCAACACGGCGTGCACGGGCTGCCACAACACGATCGCGTTCCAGCCCTCGACCTTCAACCACGGCAACACGCCGTTCCCGCTGACCGGCGCGCACCTGGCGCAGCCATGCACGGCCTGCCACAACGCCGCGAGCTGGGCCGTCCAGGGCACCGGCAACAACTGCTACGGCTGCCACCAGAACTCGTCGCCGGGCTACGCCAACGCGGTGCCGCCGCACGATCCGACGAACTACCCGATCGCCGGCTGCGTCTGCCACAACACGACGACCTGGACGGGCGCCACTGCGTTCGACCACAGCACCGTGGGCTTCCCGCTCACGGGTGCGCACAGCCTCACGCAGCGCCAGTGCATCGATTGCCACTCGGTGATCGGCTACACCGCGAGCCCCTCGGCGCTGGATTGCATCACGTGCCACGCGACCGCCTACAACACGAACATCGTCGTGAAGCACACGGCGCCGAACTTCCCCTCGACCACGATTGCCTGCATCACCTGCCACGCGGCCGCGAACGCCAGCCACGTCACCTGGAACAACGGCGTCTTCGCCAACCACACCGGCGTGACGACGAACTTCTCGATCACCAACGCGAATCACGGCGGCTTCCAATGCAGCGACTGCCACACGGCCGCGACGACGGACCTGAAGCAGTGGACGTGCGCCGCCTCCTGCCACACCAGCCAGAGATTTCTGCAGCACCAGCAACAGACCTGCAGCGGCACGACATTCACGGCAACCAAGGCCACCGGGACGATGAAGGCCTGCTACAGCTGCCACCCGGCCGGCACGACGAACTCGGCATGCTGACGCCCTCTTCCCTCCGGCTCCGCCTTGCGACGTCGCTTCTCGCCTGCATTGTGGCGGGAACGGCCGTCGCGGGCGTCTCGACCACGAAGATCTCCTACCTCGCGGGAGCGATGGTGTACGCGGACGTGGGCTCCCTGGACGGGATCCAGTCGGGCGACACGATCCAGGTCTTCCGCGCGGGGGCTCCGGTGGCGCTGGTCAGGGTGGCGTTCGTGTCCACCCGCCGGGCCGCGTGCGACACGCTGTGGACGCGTGGCCGCGTCACGGTAGGCGACGAAATGCGGTACACGCCGCACGTCCTCCCGCCCGTGGTGGTCGTGAAACCCGCCCCGGCGCAGGGCCTCGCCGCGGCCCTGGCCAAGCAGCGCCGGCCCAGGATTCGCGGGCGCGTCGGTGGCCGCTTTCTCTCGGTCACCACGGACGGGGCCGGGTTCAAGCAGCCCGCGCTCGACCTGCGTTTCGACGGGTACAACCAGGGTGGCGGCCACGTGGACGTCGCGTTCGACGTGCGTAACCGCCGCACGGTCCGCACGTCCGTGACGAATCCGTCCACGACCGAGCAGATCTCGCGCGTCTACCGGGCATCGCTCGTCGTCCGGACGCTCGATTCCCGCCGCAGCTTCTCGGTCGGCCGGCAGACGTCCTCCAGCCTCGCGTCGGTCAGCCTGTTCGACGGCGCGTTGATGCAGTCGGGCAACGACCGCCACTCGTTCGGCTTCTTCTCCGGCAACCAGCCGGACCCGGCCTCCTTTGGCCTCTCTCACGAGATCCTCGAGAGCGGCGGCTTCATCGAGTTCCACTCGGCCGCGGCCTCGGAGAAGCGCTACCAGGCCTCGTTCGGAGGCATCACCTCGCAGCAGGGCGGCCAGCCCAATCGCGACTTCATGTTCACGCAGGCCAGCTGGTCCACCCGCCGCTTCACCTCGACGTTCACGCAGGAAGTCGACGTCAATCGAGGCTGGAGACGGGCCCAGGGCGAGCCGGGGCTGTCGCCCACCAGCACTTTCGGCATGGTTCGCGTGGTCCCGATCACCGGCCTGGGCGTCAACTCGGGCTTCGACAACCGCCGCAACGTGCGTCTCTACCGCGACCGCATCACGCCGGCGGACCAGTTCGACGACGCCTACCGGCAGGGAGCCTGGGTCGGCGCCGACCTCGAGTTGCTCAAGCGATTCCGCCTCTCGGGCGAGACCCGCTCCAGCGGCGGCGCGGATCACTCGAGCTCGTGGTCGGGAAACGCCGAGGCCTATCGCATCTCGTCGCTGCACATCTCCGTGCGCGGCAGGATGTCGCAGTTCACCGGGCCGTCGGTGACCAGCCGGCTCTACTCCGGCAGCATGGGGCTGGATCCCACCTCGCTCTCGCACATCGAGATGGCGGCGGGCGTGCGCGGCACGCGCATCGCGCCCAAGACGACCTTTGACAACCAGGCCTGGCAGAGCGTCGACATGGACCTGGCCCTCGGGCGGCGCTGGTACGTCAACGGCGGGTTCGAGCGTGACTACGGCGGCTCGAGCGGTGACACGGAACAGTTCCAGGGCGGGCTCAGCTGGAGGTTCTGATCCAGTCCGCGGTCCGGGAGGATGAGTGCGAGTAAAGCCGGGCCAATGGCTGGTGCTGGCGCTGGTGCCCCTGCTCTGTTCCGCCGGCGATCCGACACGTTTCGCGCTGCCGCCCACGCCGCCCCCGTTCGCCCCTCCCGCGCAGGGCGTGCTCCTGGCCGACGACTTCACCCATGGCCTGGGCGCCTGGAAGCCCGACCAGCCCGGCGTCTGGACCGTGTGGCATGGCATGCTGCGGGCCGACCTTCCCGACCAGAAGCAACTGCGTTCCGTACTCCGGGCCGGGGATCCCGAGTGGCGCGACTACGCGCTCGACTTCGACGTCTGCATGATGCGTGGCGTGGATAAGGGCGCCGTGGTGCGGCTCGTCGAGGAAACCGGGGTTGGCGTTGACCTGCGCGGCGGCACCTACCAGGACGTCATCGCCTACATCCGCGAATGGCCGGTCGGCAAGGCCGAGGCGATCAACTCCATCGCGACCTGGAACCACGTGCGGATCGAGGTCCGCGGCGATCGCATGGTCGTCCGGGTGAACAACGAGAAGCGGCTGGACCGTTCAATCGCGCGCGCCCCGCACGGCGGCATCGCGCTGGCGGCCTACACTGGCGGCTCCGGCCAGTGCACGGTCTACTACGACAACGTGGTCGTGACCAGCCTCTGAATCGACGCCAGGTGCCGCGGCCTCAGGCGCGTCCGCGGCGCCCGACCAACAGTCGCAGGCCGTTCAGGATCACGACCACGGTGCTGCCCTCGTGACCGGAGACGGCGACCGGCAGCTTGAGCTGGCCCAGCGGCAGGTATTGCCCCGCGAACACCCACGCGACCAGCGCGAGCATGACGCCGGTGGCGATGACCAGGTTCTGGATCACGACGCGATTCGCCCGTTGCGCCAGCCCCAGCGCGTAGGGAAGCGCCGTGAGGTCATCCGACATCAGCACGACATCCGCGCTCTCCATGGCCGCGTCGCTGCCGATGCCGCCCATGGCGATCCCGACGCTGGCACGGGCGAGCGCCGGCGCGTCGTTCACGCCATCGCCGATCATCGCCACCGGCCCGTGCGCCTTCTCGAGATCGGCGATCACCCGCACTTTGTCCTCGGGCAGGAGCCGCCCGTGCTGCTCGTCCATGCCGGTGCGGCGTGCGATGGCCTCGACCGTGTGCTCGTTGTCGCCCGAGAGCACCGCGAACCGGCGGACCCCCAGCGTGCGCAGGACCTGCACGGTGGCCGCCGACGTCGGACGCACCTGGTCGGCAGCGGCGATCACGCCCCACGCCGCGCCGCAATGCACGATCATGGCGGTCTTGGCATCGGCCGCGAACAGGTCGATGCTCGCGATCGCGGCCGCGGGCGGCGCGATGCCCAGCGCCGCGAACAATTCCGGCGTGCCCACCTCGATCGACTGCCCGGCCCGCGTCGCGACCAGCCCCTTGCCGAGATGGTTCACCATCTGCTCCGCGGGCGTGAAGGCGATGTGGCGCGCCTCCGCCGCACGCACGACCGCCTGGGCGAGCGGATGCGGCGAACGCTTTTCCGCCGCTGCGGCGAACGCGAGCAGCTCGTCCTCGGAGGCATTCGCGATGGCAACGACATCGGTCACCTCGAAGCGGCCGTGCGTGAGCGTGCCCGTCTTGTCGAAGGCGATCACGCGAATGCGTCCCAGCGCTTCGATGAAGCGGCCGCCCTTGAACAGGATGCCGTTTCGCGCCGCATTGGCGATGGCGGAGAGTATGGTCGCCGGCGTCGCGATCACCAGCGCACAGGGCGAGGCCACGACGAGCAGCGTCATCGCGCGATACAGCGCGCCGTGCGTACCCCTCCACGGCAGGTGGAAGACGAACAGCGACAGCCCCAGCATGAGCGCGGCCGCCACGATCACGACGATGGTGTAGTAGCGGCCCACCCACTCCGCGACTTCTTCCGTCTGCGACTTCTGCTCCTGCGCCTCGCGCACCAGCGTCACGATGCGCGCGAGCGCGCTGTTCGCCGCGGCGCGCGTGGTCATGACCTCGAGCGCGCCGTGCTGGTTGAGCGTTCCGGCGAATACCTTGTCCCCGGCTTGCTTTTCCACCGGCACCGATTCACCGGTGAGCGTGCTCTGGTCGACGAGTGACGTGCCCAGCGTGACGGTGCCGTCCACGCCGAACGCCTCGCCGGGCTTCACGATCACGGTCTCGCCAACCCGGACGGATTCGACCTCGACCTCGATTTCACGACCGTCGCGCCGCACCAGCGCACGTGCCGGCCGCAGCTCCATGAGCGCCTTCAGCGCATGCCGGGTGCGTCCCATGGTGTAGACCTCGAGCGTGTTGCTGAGCGAGAACAGGAACATCAGCACCGCGGCCTCGAAGATCGCACCCGTCGCCGCCGCCCCCACCGCGGCGAGGATCATCAGCAGGTTGACGTCGAACTTGAAGCGACTCAGCGCGTGAAACGTGCTGCGCGCCGCGAACCAGCCGCCGCTCACGGCGGCCGCCGCGTAGAGCAGGTGCGCCACGATGTTCTCGGGCGCGACCAGCCGCTCGACCACGACTCCGGCGACGGTCCCGGCCAGGGAGACGAACGTGAGCCAGATCATCGAACGGCCCTCGGCGCGCTCCGCTTCCTCCTCGTGCGTGAGCGCGGCGCCCCACGGCTTGTCGGAGAGCGGGCGGACGACTTCGACGCCGGTATCCGGGGCGCCGCGCCGCTCGAGCCGGACGTTGCCGGAGCTTGCCTGCACCTGGAACGCCTCCGCCTTCTCCGCCGACAACCGCCCGAAGCGCAGGGCGCACTCGGGACAGGCGTCGAGCCCGTCGCGTCGTTCGCACGACGTCACGCGCTGCGCGAACAGCAGGCCGACGTCGTCCGCGAACGTGTTGAGCTGGTCGGGCGTGACCGTACCCGGCTCGTAGCGCACCGAGAGCGTGCTCGCGCGGAAGTTGGCTTCGATGGCGATGATGCCCGGCCACTCGCGCAGGCGATCGGCGAGGAGCTCGATGCAGCCTTCACCGTCGGTCTCCAGCGCGACGTGTGGTCCCGCGGGAATGGGCTCGCGCTTCGCGTGACGCGTGTCGTATTGGCACATGGTCGACAAAGGATACACCGCGTCATCAGGGACCGCAGCCCGAGGGCTCTTGATATCAAGAAATCGTGAAACACAACCCGTCTCGTCGTATCCTGCACGCGTGCCCCTTCGCAGGCTCCCCGACATCCGCCGGCTCACGCTGATCCTCGCCGCGACGCTGCTCGTCGCTGGCTGCTCCGGACGCTCACCCACCGCGCCAGGTCACGCCACCCGGCCGTGGTCCATGGGCTTCTCCGCGCTCGCGCCACGCCCCGACTTCGTGGTCGCGCTTCAATCCCTGGCGCTGTGGACGCCCCGGGCGGATGCCGCGATCTCCCACGAGGACGTGCCCTGGGACTCACTGCTGGCGGGAGTCCGGCCCGACTCGCTGGCGACGCGACTCGCGCTGCCCCTGGCTCAATATTATCGCTCCAAGGGATTCCGCTACGCGTACGAGATTGATCCCACCAACGGCCTCGACCGCTCGGCCGAGGCCGTCGCGCTCGTGCGCGCGGGCCGCAGCATCGGAGATCCCGAGATCCGGGCGCTATTCCTGCGCTGGGCGGCGGCGGTGGATAGCGTCATCGCACCCGACTGGCTGGGGCTCGCCTCGGAAACCAACCTCATCCGCGTCGCGGCGCCCGCACCCATGTATTCGAGCCTGGTCCGGATGTCGCGCGCGGCGGCCGACACGCTCGCGGGATTGCACGCGCTCTGGCAGCGCACCACATCGCCCGCGCTGTACACCACCATCCAGGTCGAGACCGCGTGGGGACGGCTTGGCGGCGGTCCCGGCTACGGAGGCATCGCGACCGATCTCGCCGACTTTCCGTTCGGGACCGTGCTTGGCCTGTCGTCGTACCCATACCTCGGCGGCTTCGCCGAGCCCGAGTCCATCCCGGGTGACTACTACGCCCGCATCGCGGCCGACGCACACCGGCCCGTGATGGTGGTCGAGGGCGGCTGGTCCTCCGCGGCGCTCGCCGGCATCCCCACGACGCCCGCGAAGCAGGCGCGCTACATCCGCACGCAGGCCCGGCTGCTGGATGCGGCGCACGCGATCGCGTGGTGGCAGCTCACGTTCACGGACATCGCGCTCGGCTCCTTCCCGCCGCCGCCGCCGGGCACCTCACTGGTGCCGTTCGCATCGCTCGGCCTCGTGGACTCGGCGCTCGTCCCCAAGCCGGCGCTCGCACCGTGGGACAGCCTCTTTGGACTGGCGCGGGTGCGGTAACCTGCGTCCCTCAGTGCGCATCCGCGCCGCCGCGCAGGCGTGTCTTGTCGTATTTCAGCGTGAGGATGAGCGGAATCGCGACCAGGAATCCAACAAACGCGACGAGATTCGCCCAGACCTTGATCAGCGTCTTCTGCGATCGCGGGATGAACATCAGGATCGCAAGCCCGACGAGCGGGGTGAACAGTACCGTACTTAGTAAGTGCTCGTCCATAAAATTAGTGCAACAGGTAATAACTCAAACTCCAGCGTCCCAGCACGACCAGCGGGCGCATTGAAGGCGCAACGGGGCGCGCCAGCCACTGGGGGCGAACCCTCAACATCCAAGCCCCAGCCGCCACGCCCCACCACATCACGCCCAGCCAAGGCAAGAGCGGCACATAGTCTTCGGTGATGGGTTTGCGGCTGATCAGACCCAGCCAATTCAGAGCCGGTGTGTTCAAAACTTCAGCCCCCGGCCAAGCCGCATGCAGGTAGGCCACCGCCCACGGCATCATCAGCGCCACAGCACCCATCAGCCAAAGCCAACCACCACAGCGTGCGGTCAGC
>JANYLG010000184.1 GCA_025363775.1 Acidobacteriota bacterium
GAAAGAATTCGACCTCGCGCCCACGGACCGCGGGCTCACCCGCGCCGCCGCGGCCTGAGCCATATGTAGAAACTCCAGGCGCGGGGCTTCAGCCCCGCGAGGGGTCGGAACTGACGCAGACGAGTCGGTACTAACGCAGAGGAGTCGGGGCTGACGCAGAGAAGCGGTTGTCAAGGGCGCCGATGGGGCACACCCTGTCAGCGCCTTTTTTTGTGCCCGGCCTGTTCTTGCGGCGCGAGGCGGGCCCTCGCGGCCGTCTCGTGCGTGTCTCCCAAGGAGCCGTCGGCTACGTTTCGGGGTCGGCCTCGGCCAGAGCGGCCCGGATATCGGCCATCTCCTCGCGGTTCGGCCGCCTGACGGCGAGCGCCTGGAGGACCAGCCGTGCGGTCGATCCGTCGAAGGCCCGGTCCGCGAGATCGCGCACCAACTGCCGTTGGGTCTGCTGCTCGGACGCGCGCTGACGGTAGACGTGGCGGCGCTCCGACTCGTCCCGGAGGACCAGCCCTTTCTCGTGCATGATCTGCAGCAGTTTCAGGACCGTGGTGTAGCCGGTCGGCCGGTCGCGCTCGAGCACGTCGTGAACCTGTCGCACAGTGCTCAGCCCGCGGTGCCAGAGGACCCGCAGGATCATGAGTTCACCGTCGGTGGGTCGCAGAGGGGTGTGGATCATGCGGAGTGACCGATGACGAGTATACTTCACCGCCGCGCGAGGCTCGACCGCGCCCACGTGGGTCGGGTGGATTCACGTACGGAGTGAGGATGAGCCGGGCAGACAGCAGATCTCCGCGAACCCGGGTGGTGCTGGGAGCACGCCTGGGCATGGCCGGGGCGCGCCATGGCGACGAGACCCGGCGGCATCCGGGGCGAGGACGGCCTCGTCCACGGTTTGGGTCCACGGTTTCCGTTGGCGGCGACCCCGGCAGGGGGTAGACTGTTCATGGCCCGGTTCGTCCCGTCGCTGCGGCGCCGGGAGCGCGAGTGGTCGCGTCGCTCCGAGCACGTCATGGTTTGGGGCCCATAGCTCAGCGGTCAGAGCCGCCGGCTCATAACCGGCCTGTCCCAGGTTCGAATCCTGGTGGGCCCACCAGCACAAGATGCACAGAGTTCCGACCTCGCGCGCTGTCTGGATCGCCACGCATGGATGTGCGCTGGCGTGCGCGCCCGACCACCAAGGCCCCGGTCCACGGGGCCTTTTTTATAAGGCCCTGATGCTCCATGCACGCTGACCTCGAACGTCTCATCCGCCTCCAGCAGATCGACCTCTTCGGCGAGAGCGCCCGACGGCGCGTTGCCGATCATCCGAGCCTGGTCCAGGGTCTCGACACCCGCCTGGCCTCCGCCACGGATGGACTCGAGACCGCCCGGGCGCGCGTCGCCGAGAACCAGGTGGCGCGGCGCGCGATCGAGAAGGACCTTGCGATGATCCAGGCGCGGCTGAGCAAGTTCAAGGGTCAACTGATGGACGTCAAGACCAACAAGGAATACCAGGCGATGCTCAAGGAGATCGAAGCGGCGCAGACCGAGGTGCGCCATCTTGAAGATCGCATCCTCGAGCGTATGCTCGAAGCCGACGACCTGGCGGCGCGCCAGAAGGACGCAGAGACACGGCTCGCGGCTGACACGCAGGTCATCGCGTGCGAGCGCACGCAGCTCGAGGAGGAGACGACACGGCTGCAGCGGGAACTGGAAGAGGCGACGTCGAAGCGGGCGCAGGTGGTCGCCGAGGTTGCGCCGGGACCGTTCTCAACCTACGAGCTCGTCCGCGGACGCCGTGGCACGGCCGTCGCCGAGGTGAAGGGCGACTACTGCAGCGCCTGCCACGTGCGGCTGCGTCCGCAGGCCGCCAACGAACTCCGGCAGAACGACATGCTGTTCCAGTGCGAGAGCTGCCAACGCATCCTCTACTACCCGCCCGCGGCTGCATCGACCGCCGAGAATGGAACGGGAGCACACCGGTGATGGTCGCGTACATCGACGGCGGGTCGCGCGGCAATCCCGGGCCGGCCGGCTACGGCGTGCGCATTGAAGACAAAGACGGGACGCTGGTCGAGGAACTGCACGGCGCGCTGGGCGTCGCGACCAACAACGTGGCCGAATACCACGGCCTGCTGGCGGCGCTGACGTGGGCGGCTGATCACGAGTTGCGGGCGCTGAAGATTCGCTCCGACTCGGAACTCCTGGTCAAGCAGATGCTCGGCGTCTACCGTGTCAAGAACCCCGGCCTTCAACCGCTGTACCAGCGGGCCCGCTCGCTGGTGTCCCGGATCGGGCGCGTCGGCTTCCAGCACGTCCGGCGGGAACTGAACACCGAAGCCGATCGCCTGGCCAACAAGGCGATGGACGAAGAGGGTCAACCGGAAATGAAGAATTGAGAATGGAGCATGGCGGAGAACCCCCGGCTTCGGACCACCGCCGCGATCCGACCCGTGCCCGGCCCGTCCCGCCGATACGATGCAAACAAGCCGGGGTGGCTGGCGGTGCAGAGACCCGATTGGTGAATGGCGTCCGGGCGCACGCCTGACGCAAGCAGTTGGTCGCGGTTGGCCGTCCACAGGTCGAGCAGGAAACGACCGTCCGCGCCGCGCGAGAACCACCGGTCGATGTGCGCCCTGAATCCGCTCTCTTCGAAGGCAACGCGCAGGTCGCCGCCCACTTCGTAGCAGCAGGGCCCGATGCTCGGTCCCTGGACCACGAGGAGGTCCTCGGGACGCGCGCCGAATTCCCGCGACAGCGCATCGACCGCGGCAGGCCCGGCACCAGCCACGGTTCCCCGCCAGCCGGCATGGACGGCCCCCACGGCGCCAGAGCGACGGTCAGCCATCAGCAGCGGCACGCAGTCAGCCACCTGGATGGCCAGGGCCACTTCCGGATCGTCCGACACCAGGATGTCGGCCTCGGGCCAGTCGAGCCCGCTCCCGCTGGAGGTGCTCCCGTTTTCCGGCAAAGGCAGGCTGGCCGATGCGGGGCGGCCTGCCGATTCCGGGCGGCGTGCCACAACCACGCGGTGGCCGTGGACCTGGGTCAGGCGGAGCAGGCGACCCGGTGGCACCCCGATCGTCGAGGCCACATGCGCCCAGTCGTCCGATTCTGACGCTCCCCGCAACCGCAGTTGACGGGTCGTGAAGAAGTGATCCGCCACCTCCGTCATGGACGCGCACCGCAGCGCCGACCCCCACAACTCCCTCGTCCAAACAAATCCGTCCGTTGACGGGTGTCCCGGCGATTTCGGCGGTTCGTGGCGGAGCATTACTGGTCGCCCATGAGGATCACCTGGGCGATCGCCAGCGTGTCGGTGTGGGTAATCGTGACCACCGACGACTGTCCGCCGATCGCGTCGAACCGACGAGCCGCGCCCCCGTGCAACTGCAGTTGCGGAGGACCTCCCCGGCGAACCACCTCGACATCCCGCCAGAGCACGCCGTGCGAGTGCCCGGTGCCGAGCGCTTTCATGGCCGCCTCTTTGACGGCGAACCGCGCGGCGAAGTGCTGGGCGGCATGCCGATGCGCCTGGCAGTACGCGACCTCGCCCTCGGTGAAGATCCTGGTGAGAAATCGCTCGCCGTGGCGTGCCATCGTCGCGGCGATGCGGAGTACTTCCGTCGCGTCGAGGCCAATCCCGATGATCTGCATCCTCCAATAATAGACGGTTGCGGGCCGCTTGTGCCCGACAGCCAGTCGCTCGGATATGGCCGGCCCGACGCGCGCGCAGCGCTTCCGCAGTCGCCGGCAGCGGCTTTGCCCCGCAACCCGGGTTGTCGTTTCCGACCGTCACGCGGTGGCCCGCGGGGGGCGCGGTCGAGACCGATCGCCCAAGGTCCGGCCCACCAGCAGCTTGCGGCTCCGCTCGTGGTCGGCTCTCGGCGGAATACGGATTGCTCACTCGTCTCCCGAGGCCACACGGCCACGGCGCGCAGCGGCCCATCGGCCCGGCCCACCACGTCACATTGGCCGTCTCGACGCGTCACCAACACGGAGGCTGCGCATGCTGGTCAAGATCAGCCGGAACGACAAGGGTAACCCGCCTGGCAAACTGGCCGAGGCAGAACTGCACTTCAGCGAAGGCGCGCTCGACGGACTCAAGTTGATTGGGTTCGCCGTCTGGGAGCGCCGCAACGGCACCGGACGCAATGTCACGTTCCCGGCGAGGCAGTACTCGGTCAATGGCGAGCGGCGCAGCTTCGCGCTCCTCCGACCGTCGGTCGATGGGAGCGCGCAGGACAGGCTGCGGGATCTCATCCTGCAGGCTTACCAGGAACACGAGGAACAGGCGGCCATGGCCGAGTAGACGGAGGCCGGTCACAAACGGGTGGTGGTCCATTCCTCGCGCAGACCGCGGTCGAACTCGGTGCGGAGAAAGGCCGGCTTCATGCCTCCGTCGATCACGTCCCATGGCAGCCATCGGTCATCTCTTCGGTCACGGAACACGTACCAGTCCGGGTCCACGCCCGCTTCGGCGGCGGCCGCGCGCCACTGGCCCCCGTTCCGTTCCGCCGCTTCGATCACCGGGGCGACGCGCCGGTCGCCGAGCGAGAGCAGCGCCTGAAAGTAGGAGTGCCGTTCGGACTTGATGTTGAAGTAGACGTTGTCGAGTCCGGCCACGAGCTGTCGTAAACGCCGCATCTTGCGCTCGGTCACCGGGGCGGCCTCCATCGGCATCCACTGGTACGCCGTTCCGGGCTTCGGCACCAGCGGGTTGACGCTGGCCACGATTCGGCCGACCGCGCCACGACCGCGGGCGTACCGCATCATCAGGTCCCGGATGGCCGCGGTCAGGTCCCGTATCGCGACCAGGTCCTCGTCGGTCTCGGTGGGAAGGCCGAGCATGTAGTAGAGCTTCAGGTTCTCGATGCCGGCCGCGAACACCAGTTCCGCGCGGTCGAGGATCTGAGCGTTTGTCACCGTCTTGTTGATGACTCGGCGAAGGCGGTCGGATCCGGTCTCGGGCGCGATGGTGATGCTGCGCTCGCCGCTCGCGCGGAGCAGGCGGACGATCGGCTCCGTCAGGTCGTCGAGACGAAGCGATGCCGGGCTGATTCGGTAGCCGATCTCGTGGAGCCGACCGAGGATCCGTTCGATCTCCGGGTGGTCGCACAAGGCGATCGACACCAGGCCCACTCGGGACGCGTGCGGCCGGGCCGTCTCGGCCAGGCGGAGGATTCGGTCGGCATCGAAGGCGCGCACCGGGAGGTAGTTGTAGCCGGCCCAGCAGAAGCGGCATAGGTTGGCGCACCCGCGAACGACCTCGATCAGCAGCCGCGACCCGAACTCGGTGTCTGGAGAGAACACCGTGGTGGCCGGCGGTTCCGCCATCTCGGCGGCCTTGAGCGCGGCCTTGGTCACGGGAACTCGTACCGGGGGATCTGCCGCCGGCGCGAATCCGTCAACTCGGCCATCGACGTCGTAGCGGATCTCGACGAGAGCCGGCACGTACATCCCTGGGCGTCCCACGACCCGGCGGAGGATCGCGGCGTGGCCCCCACCCTCGCCGATCGCCTTCACGAGGTCCGGGACGAGGACCTCTCCTTCGCCGACGCACACGAGGTCCACGAACGGCGCGAGCGGTTCGGGGTTGAGAAAGCTGATCGCGCCGCCGAGCACGACGAGCGGATGCCGGTCGTCCCGCTCGTCGGCACGAAGCGGCACTCCGGAAAGACGCAGCATCGTGAGGACGTTCGTGTAGTCCCACTCGAACGACACGGAGAACGCCAGCACGTCGACATCCGCGACCGGCAACTGCGACTCGAGCGTTGCCAGGCGCACGCCGGCACGCAGCGCCTCCTGCAGTTCCTGCTTCGGTGGCAGGAACACTCGCTCGCACACGACGTCGTCGCTCTCGTTGAAGAGGCGATAGACGGTCTGAAAGCCGAGGTTCGACATGCCGACGAAGTAGGAGTTGGGAAAGGCCAATGCCACGCGCAACCGATCGCGGTGCGACTTGCGGATGCAGCCGACCTCGCGGGACAGGATCTCCCGCGCCCGTTCGCGCTGTTGCCAGGAACTCATGGTCTCGTTTCGGTGGGACGGCTTGGACCGAGCCGGACGACAAGGGCCGGCTCGAGCGCCGGCTGCGCCTGAAACGCCGGCGTTCACGGGTGCCGTGGATATTCTTAGTCTATCACGCGCCCAAGGCGGGAACGGGCGTTCGCCTGGCCGCTCACCCCTGCTGGCGGCGGAGGAAGGCCGGCACGTCGAATGGAGACGTGTCGTCCGACTCGACAGCCTCGTCCGACACCGGCTCAACGGGCGATCCGTTCACGACGGCCCGCGCTGGCGCCGACACCGAGATCACCGAACGCCGGCGGACAGGAATGGACGAGGTGGCCGAGGCTACCTCGCTGGCAGGCGGAGCCTGGCGGTGTTCCTCATACCAGTTCTTGTAGTTCTCGATGGCAACAGGCGTGTCGACGTTGGGCTGCCCCGTCTTACTCGGGCGCCCGTCGTCGAACCCGGTGGCGATGACGGTGATCTTCACCCGGTCCCCGAGGCTCGGGTCCACCACCGCGCCAAAGATGATGTTCGCGTCCTTGTGCGCGGCCTTGAAGATGATCTGCGAGGCGTCGTTCACCTCGCCGATGCCAAGGCTGCTGCCTCCGGTGATGTTGATGATGACGCCGCGGGCGCCGTCCACCGAGGCATCCTCGAGCAGTGGGCTCGAGATGGCCTTCTTCGCCGCTTCGATCGCACGGTCGGATCCCTCGGCGATGCCTGTGCCCATCACGGCGACGCCCATGCCTCTCATGATCGCCTTGACGTCGGCGAAGTCGAGGTTGATCAGGCCGGGCACGAGGATGAGGTCCGAGATGCCCTGAATCGCCTGCCGCAGGACGTCGTCGGCCGCCTCGAACGCCTCGAGCAGGGTGAGGCCGCGATCGACGGCGAGGAGGCGCTCGTTCGGAATGGTGATCACGCTGTCCACGGACTGGCGGAGTTCGGAGAGCCCCTGTTCGGCCTGCTGGTTGCGCCGGCCTCCTTCGAATATGAACGGCTTGGTGACCACCGCGATGGTC
Organism: Acidobacteriota bacterium; assembly: GCA_025363775.1. Classification (GTDB taxonomy): domain Bacteria; phylum Acidobacteriota; class Vicinamibacteria; order Vicinamibacterales; family Fen-181; genus FEN-299. The sequence goes on from JANYLG010000184.1 coordinate 7,008, forward strand.
AGTGCACCAATCTCACCGGCGAGGCTGGCTATCACCGGGGCGGCGCCGGTGCCGGTCCCGCCGCCCATGCCGGCGGTCACGAACACCATGTCGGCCCCGTCGAGCACTTCGAGCAATCGCTCGGTGTCCTCGAGCGCGGCCGCGCGGCCCACCACGGGGTCGGCGCCGGCGCCGAGGCCCTTGGTCAGCTTCTCGCCCAGCTGCACCTTGATCGGCGCGATGCTCTGCTGCAACGCCTGGACATCGGTGTTCGTCACGATGAACTCGACGCCAGGGAACCCGGCGCGGACCATCCGGTTGACGGCGTTTCCGCCGCCGCCGCCCACGCCGATCACCTTGATGCGCGCGCCCAGGCGACGCGGGTCATCGCCAAGCTGGATCCGCAGCGAATCCGAAAGAGAATTTGTGCCGGGGCCGGGGATCAGGTGCTGCGGGTTCGCCATTCAATCCTCCACGTCTCGCTCGGGTCCAGATGATGTCATTCCGCCGCCCGGGTCAGGGCCGGGCGGCACTTGCCGGATGCACCTTCAGCGCGCGCGGCCTCAGCAGGGCCAGCCTGGCCCTGAGGGTCGTTCGGCTGACCGGCCCGATCGCGATGGCAGGCCAGGCCCCCGATCGCTCCGCCGCGCCGGCGCCGAAAGTGGCCACGTGTGAATCGACGGGCGGGTTCGTGCCGCTTCCGGTCGTGTGCGATTCTCGGTGTTCGTTCATGATGGCTCGACTCCATTGGTCAGTGGAAAAACTCGCGAAGCAATCGCCCAATCCTGCCTGCTACCCGGGAGAACGGCCCGCTGCCATTGCTCGGTGTCTCGCGCAGCCACTGGGCATGCGCGCGTTGCACGAGGCCGACCGCGGTCGCGAACGCAGGGCTGTTCACGTGATCCGCCAGCCCGCCACCCACGCCGGCAGGATTGCCGCGCCGGATGGGCAGGTCGAAGATCTGCTCGGCGATCTCCGGGAGGCCGTCGAGAATTGCCCCGCCGCCGGCGAGGACGATGCCCGAGTTCAGGGCCTTCTCGTAACCCGCGTGCCGGATCTCGTCCCACACGAGGTGGAAGATCTCCTCCGCCCGCGGCTGGAGCACGTCGGTCAGAATCCGCCGGCTCATGACGCGCGGGCGCCGCCGACCCACGCTCGCCACCTCGATCGTCTCGTCGTCCGCGACCATGCCGGACAGCGCGCATCCACTGCGGCGCTTGAGTTTCTCGGCCTCGGGGATCGGCATCCGGAGGCCGACGGCGATGTCGTTCGTGAAGTGATCGCCACCGATCGGGATCACCGCCGTGTGCCAGAGGCTGCCCCGCTCGAAGATCGCCAGGTCGGTCGTGCCGCCGCCCACGTCGAGCAGCGCGACGCCCAACTCCTTCTCGTCTTCCGTCAGCACCGCGTCGCTCGCGGCCAGCTGCCCGAGCACGGTGCCCTTGACATGCACATTCGCCCGGTTCACGCACGCGACGATGTTCTGCGTCGCCGACACGCTCCCGGTCACCACGTGCACGTTCACCTCGAGCCGCGCGCCGGTCATCCCGATCGGGTCGCGGATACCGTCCTGGTCATCCACGACGAAGTCCTGCGGCAGGACGTGCAGGATCTGGCGCCCGGTCGGGAGCGAGACCGCCTTGGCCGCGTCGATGGCCCGCCCGATGTCTTCGTGGGTGATCTCCCGGTTCCTGCCGGACACCGCCACGACGCCGCGGCTGTTGAACCCCTTGACGTGCGGTCCGCACAGGGCGAGGTAGACGTTGTCGATCTCGATGCCGGCGGTCAGCTCCGCTTCCATGACCGCCTTCTTGATCGAATCCACCGCCGCCGCGAGATTCACGACGAGGCCGCGACGGATGCCGTTCGATTCGGCGACGCCCATGCCGACGATGTTCAGGCTGTTGTTCTCGCCCGGCTCACCGACGATCGCCGTCGTCTTCGACGTGCCGATGTCGAGGCCGACGAGATACCGTTCCTTTCGCGCCACTGCCCCTCCGCTCTGTCACCCTGCGGTTGGCGGCGCCCTGCTCGGCGCGCCTGCCGCCTACCCAGTTGGTCCCTCCGCCTCGCGCCCCGGCTGATCCTCTACTGGTTCGTCGTGCCGAGACGACGCACGGGCCCGGTCGTTGCCGCCGGAGCGACTCCTGCCTGCGATCCGACGAATACCCGCTCGCCGAACCTGAGATCCACGTAGTCGATAACGGGAACCTGTTCGCGCAGTGTGGGCGCGAGGTCCACGTACGACTGCAGCCGCTCGACGAACCGCTCTTCACCCAGCCGGACGCGGGCCGTATCCTGGTCCACGATCACGACGGCGTTGCGCGGGTCCGACACGTCGATCTGCGAAATGCGCCTGGCGAGGTCGGGCCGGGTGCGCACGTCCCGCAACAGTCGCGACGCCAGCTGCGCGCGGCGCTCGTTGGCGCTCGCCTCCTGCGCGAATCCCGGGGCCAGCCCGTCGAGAATCGGCAGGTCGAAATCCGCGTAGCGCGGGCCGTACTCGTCGATCACGCGGCCATGATCGTCCACGAGGAACAGTTGCTCGCCGACGCGCCCGATCGCGAGCGGATGCCGCTCCGCGATCCGCACCTCCACGGTGCCCGGCAACGACCGACGGAGTGTCGCGTCGGCCACCCACGGACACGTCAGCACGCGTTCGCGCATGTCGTCGAGGCGCACGAGCAGGATGTTCTGGCCGCGAAGCCCGTCGACCAGCGCCAGCACCTCGCCCGTCGACAGGTGCCGCGTCCCCATCACGGTGATGTGCGCGACCCGAAGGACCGGGGCGTGCAGGATCGACATCGCGCACCACCAGCCGGCCCACCCGACAAGAGCGAAGAGCACGAGCGCGCGGCACAGCCGGAGCCACGGCCGCCACGGCGGCTGACGCCGCCCTGGCTTGACCTGCGCGCGCAGGAACCGACGATCGGCCGGTGCGGTTACGGGCACGTTGATGAATCCATCAGTCCCAAGACGTCATGTCGCTGTCTTCCGCAGCTCGTTCAGGATCTCGTCCGAGGCCGCCCCGATCGATCCCGCCCCGAGCGTGAGGATCACATCGCCGGGTGTCGCCAGCCGCGAGACGGCCCACGGCACGTCCTTGATGTCCTTCACCACGTGCAGCGGCGCCTGGAGATGGCGGCGGATCTCGTCGGCCAGCGCCTCCACGGTGACACCCGGCTCGGGATCCTCGCCCGCCGCGTAGATGTCGGTCAGCACCACCATGTCCGCGCCAGCCAGAGCCGGCCCGAATCGATCGAGCAGTCGACGCGTGCGCGAGTATCGGTGGGGCTGGAACACCACGATCAGGCGGCCTTCGAGGGCCGCTTTCGCGGCGCCGATCACCGCGGCAATCTCAGTGGGATGGTGCCCGTAGTCCTCGATGACCCGAACGCCGCCAGCAACGCCGTGATCCTCGAACCGCCGTTCGGCGCCCCGGAACTCGTCGAGCGCGGCGGCGATGCGGTCGAACGGCACGTCGAGCTCGAGGCCGACAGCCACGGCGGCCAGCGCGTTCTGGAGGTTGTGGCGACCGGGCACGTGCAGCACGATCTCGCCGAGCGTGACCGGCCCGGCCCCCTCGCCGAGGCTGATCTGGCGCGGGTCGCGGACGACCGTGCAGCGCCAGTCGAACCCGACGCCGCGCACCTCGACGCCGCGGTAGTGCGCGTCCGGCGCGTCGAGGCCGTAGGTGATGACGCGCCGCGTCATGGCCGGCAGCAACTGCCGCAGGTACCCATCGTCGGCGCAGGCGACGATCGTCCCGTAGAACGGCACCTTATTGGCGAACGCGACGAAGGCCTGCTGCAAATCCTCGAAGTCGCGGTAGCTCTCCAGGTGCTCCTGGTCGATGTTGGTGACGACGGCCACCGACGGCGTGAGCTTCAGGAACGAGCGGTCGCTCTCGTCGGCCTCCACCACCATGAAGTCGCCGCGGCCCAGCCGGGCGCTGCTGCCGAACGCGCTCAGGCGCCCCCCGATCACGGCCGTCGGGTCGAGGCCGCCCCGTTCCAGCACGAGTGCGATCATCGAGGTGGTGGTGGTCTTGCCGTGTGCCCCGGCCACCGCCACGCTGTACTTCAGCCGCATCAACTCCGCCAGCATCTCGGCGCGGGGAATCACCGGGATGCGGCGCCGCGTGGCCTCGACGATCTCCGGGTTCGTCGGGCGCACCGCGGACGAGTAGACGACGACGTCCGCGTCGCCGACGTGGCTGGCATCGTGCCCCTCCTCGACGCGGACGCCGAGAGAGGCCAGGTGCGCAGTCACCGGCGACAGCCGGGCATCGGACCCGCTCACCACGAAGTCGAGGTTCGCGAGCAGCTCGGCGATGCCGCTCATGCCGCTGCCGCCGATGCCGACGAAATGCACTCTCCGGGTACGTCCCAGCACGCGTTACTCCGTCGCCGATGCCTGTTGCGAGATGTTCAACAGCACGCCCATCGCCACCAGGCTGACGATCATCGATGAACCACCAGCGCTCACGAACGGCAGCGGGATCCCCTTGGGCGGCAGGAGCCCGGTCACCACCCCCAGGTTCACCATCGCCTGGATGCCGATCAGGGCGGTGATGCCGACCGCAAGGAGCGACCCGAACGCGTCGGGCGCGCGCCGGGCCACCCGCAGACCGCGCCAGACGATGAGGCCAAAGCACGCCAGCACCACCGTCGCGCCGACCAGGCCCGTCTCCTCGGCGATGACCGCGAAGATGTAGTCACTGTGCGCCTCCGGCAGGTAGAACATCTTCTGCACGCTCGCCGTGAACCCTTTGCCCCACACGTGGCCCGTGCCGACCGCGATCAGCGACTGGAGCGTCTGGTAGTTACTGTCAAGCGGGTCATCATAAGGGTTCAGGAACGCGAGCCACCGCCGCAGCCGGTACGGCTCGTACAGCATGATCGCGATGAGCGGCCACGGCAGCACGAGAACCGCAGTCAGCACCCAGCGATACGCGAGGCCCGCGACGAAGATCATCGTGCCCGCCGCCGCCAGCAGCACGAGCCCGGTGCCGAAGTCGGGCTCAATCATGATCAACCCCGCGAAGACGGTCAGCAGCACGCCCGCCTGGAACAGCCCGGGCTCCAGGGGTTCCTGCTGCTCCAGCCTCCGCTCGAGCACGCTAGCGACGAAGAAGATGGCAACCAGCTTGGCGAACTCGGATGGCTGGATGCCGAGGCCGGCAACTCCCAGCCATCGAGTCGAGTTGTTCACCGGGCGACTGAACAGGACCGCCACGAGTGCGACGGCGGTCGCTCCCGCTACCCATAGCAGCAAGGTGCGATTGCGGAACAGGCGGTAGTCGAGCTTCATGGCGACCATCAGCCCGACCATCCCGATCGCCACCCAGATGCCCTGATGGATCACGAAGTAGCCGGGGTTGTTCAACTTCTCCGTCGCGAGCGTGACCGAGGCGCCGTAGACCCAGGCCATACTGATGACGAGCAGCACCAGGGTGGTGCTGAACAGCACCGCGTCGGATTTGAGCTTGCGCGCCATCGTTCGCCTTCCTTGCCGTCCTGCTGCGCCCGGGCCTAAACTTTGCGGCACGTCGACCCGAAAATAGCCTGTGCGGGACGGAACACCGTCAGCAGTGGGCAGTCATCAGCCAGCCCGGATTGGGACACCGACCTCGCAGACCGGGGCAGCCTGCGTTCCCAGCGGTCAACTCCCAATCGCGCGTGCCGACTGACGACTGCTCACGGCTCACGGGTTCCGTTGAATTCCTGCGCGAGCCTCTCGACTTCTTGCTTGAACACCCGTCCCCGTTCCGCGTAGTCACGGAACATGTCGAAACTGGCGCACGCGGGCGCCAGCACCACCGTCCCGCCGGGCGGCGCTGCGCCAAACGCCGCGCGTACCGCCTCCGCCATCGATCCCGCTTCGATCACGGCCACCAGGTCCCCGAGCGCCTCACGCACCGCCGCACGGGCTTCGCCGATGGCGACGACTGCCGTCGAACGCCCATCGAGCGCCGGCCGCAGGTCGCGAAGATCCCCGCCCTTGAAGCGTCCACCGATGATCGGCACCAGCCGTCCCTCGAAGCTCTCGATGGCCCGCCGCGCCGACTCGACGTTGGTGGCCTTCGAATCGTTGACGAACTGGATGCCCGCCACCACCTGCACCCGTTCGAGTGCGTGCTCGAGGCCGCCGAAACCCGAGACCGCCCGGCGGATCGCGTCTGGCGTCGCGCCCGCGAGCATCGCGACCGTGGCGGCCGCCGCGACGTCGGACAAGAGGTGGCGCCCGATCAACTGCACCTCGCTGACGGGCAGCACGGGCACGTCGGCCTGTCCTGGCACTCGCGACACGATCCAGCCGTCGGCGAGCACGGTGCCCTCGGTGAGCGCGCGATCCAGCGCGAACAGCCGCTTCGGCGCGTGCGCGCGCCGGGCGGCGAGCCGCATCGCCGGGGGATCGTCGGCATTGATCACGGCCCAGTCCGACTCGCCCTGGTTCGCGAAGACGCGCGCCTTGGCGGCGGCGTACTCCCGCAGGTTCGCGTGCCGGTCGAGGTGATCGGCCGAGAGGTTCAAGAGCACGGCGATCCACGGATGGAACGTCTCGGTCGTTTCCAGCTGGAAGCTGCTGACCTCGACGACGTGGATCGTCTGGTCCGTGGACGCCTCGACCTTGGCCGCCAGCGGATCGCCGATGTTGCCCGCCACCGGGGCGTTCAGCCCGGCGGCCGCGAGCATCCGGCCAACCAGCGTCGTCGTCGTCGACTTTCCCTTCGTGCCGGTGATCGCGATGATCCGGCCCCGCAGCATCCGCGATGCCAGCTCCACCTCGCCGATGATCGGGACCCTGGCCCGCCGTGCCCGCACCAGAACCGGCTGCCGAAGCGGAACCCCTGGGCTCAACACGATCAGGTCTGCCGAAGTGAACGTCTTCGGATTGTGCGGACCGAGCTCGGTCTCGACGCCGAGGTCACGCAGTCTCGAGGCGTCTGACAACTCCGGCTTCCGGTCGGCGAGAGTCACCCGGGCACCACGGCGCGCCAGCAGCTCGGCTGCGGCAATCCCGCTGCGGGCGGCCCCGACGACCACGACATGCTTGCCGGTCACTTGAAGCTCGGACATCCCTGATCCCCGACCCCTGGGTCCCCAGTCCCCCGACCTCTGGCCTCCGATCCCCGACCCCCTGGTCCCCGGTCCCTGCCCGCGTTATACCGGAAAGGTCGCCACGAGGCGCTCGACGACGCGCTCGGTCCTGATGCCGCGCGAACCCTTGACCAGCACGAGATCGCCCGCGTGGACCGCGGTCGCCGCGATCTCGGCGGCCTCGGCGCTCGAGCCGGCGTGCCGGACCGCCGTTTCCGGCATTCCCGCCTGCACGGCCGCCCGCCCCATCGCACGCGCCGGCTCTCCGCCCACCGTCAGCAGCAGAGACAGACCCGACGCTGCCGCGGCGCGGCCGCACGCCTCGTGCAGCAAAACGGCCTGATCGCCCAGTTCGAGCATCTCGCCCAGAACGGCGACGCGGCGGGTGAATCTCCGCTCGCCGGCCATCACCCCCAGCGCGCCCTGCAGCGCACGCGGGTTGGAGTTGTACGCGTCATCGACAACGGTGACGCCCCCGCCCAGCCGGGTCACGTCGCCCCGATGCGACGCCGGATCGAGCGTCGTCGCTCGCCCGGCGATGTCCGCGAGCCCCACTCCGAACTCTTGCGCGACGGCGACGGCCGCGAGGACGTTCTGCAGGTTGCCCCGGCCGAGCAGTGGCACATGCACGCGAACACTTCCGGCGCCGGTGCTCACCCGCGCAGTCATCCCGTCGATGCCCAGGTCCTCGATCTCCGATGCCGTGACGGTTGACCCGGGCGCGGTGCCGAACGTCAGCACTCGCCCGGGGAACCCTCCCACCCGGCTCATCACCCGAGGGTCGTCGGCGTTCACGACGAGGATCGTGGTCGCGGTCGCCCCCTCGAGCACCTCGGCCTTCGCGTCGGCAATCGCGTCGATCGACGCGAAGAACTCGATGTGCACCTCCGCGACGTTCGTCCAGACGCGCACGTCGGGCTCCGCGATCTTCACGAGCCGGCTGATCTCGCCCGCGTGGTTCATCCCGAGCTCGACCACGGCGACGTCGGCCCCGTGCCGCAGTTCCAGCAGCGACAGTGGCAGGCCAATGTGGTTGTTCAGGTTGCCCGACGACCGCATCACCCGGTGCCGCAGGCCGAGAAACGCCGCCGTCACGTCCTTCGTCGTCGTCTTGCCCGCGCTTCCCGTAATCGCCACGACGCGTGCGCCCGACTGACGCCGCACCCAGCGCGCCAGGCGTTGCAGGGCGCCTGTGGTGTCGGGCACGACGATCAAGGCCCGCCGGGATACCACCGCCGGCGGCAGGTGCCCCACCGACTGGCTGACGACGGCACCGCACGCGCCGCCCGCCAGCGCCGCCTCCACGAACGCGTGACCGTCGAACCGCTCGCCGCGGATGGCGATATAGAGATCCCCCGCCTCGAGCGTGCGCGTGTCGATCGACAATCCCGGGACCACCGCCTTCCCATCACCGGAAAGGAGCCGTCCGCCGACCGCCTCGACAATGTCTGCAACGGTCAACGTCATCGATGCTCGCTACCCACGACCCGCGCGCCTTCGCTCCAACGCCTGCCTGGACACGGCGACATCGTCGAATGGAATCTCCCGGTCGCCGATCACCTGGTACTTCTCGTGGCCCTTCCCGGCGATCAGCACGACATCATCGGGACGCGCGAGGCTGATCGCCCGCTCGATCGCCAGCTTGCGATCCACGATCGCCATGTGCGCCGTCGCTGTCGGCGGCGTGTACTTCGGCTGGCCTTCGCGCGTCTCCGACGGTCGCGTGCGCTCGGCGGGCATGGCCACCCCCCGCCTGATCTCCTCGATGATCTCCGTCGGGTCCTCGCCTCTCGGGTTGTCCGACGTGATGATCACGAGATCGCTGAGCCTCGCCGCCACGGCGCCCATCAGCGGGCGCTTGGTCCGGTCGCGATCTCCGCCGGCGCCGAAGACGGTAATCAGCCGCTGGGTGGCCAGGGGCCGCGCCGTTTCGAGCAGGTTCTTCAGCGCGTCGTCGGTGTGCGCGTAGTCGACAATGACGGTGACGTCGTCGCCCGGTTCGGACACGACCTGAAAGCGGCCCGGCACGCCTTCGAGCCCGGCCAGGCCACGCTCAATCGCGTCGGCCTGGAGACCGCACGCCAGCGCCGCGCCGATCGACGCCAGCACGTTGTACACGTTCGGGCGGCCGACCAGCGGCGAGCACACCTGGATCGATCCAACCGGCGTCACGGCCTGGAAGGTGAAGCCCCTGATCGAGTGCGTCAGCTTCGAGGGGTAGATGTCAGCCGGCCGGTCGACGGCGTAGGTCAGCGTCCGCCCGGCGAGGCCGCCCAACGTCGAGCCGCGCGGATCGTCCACGTTGAGCACGGCCACGCCGTCAGGGCCCATCATCTCGAACAGGCGTCGCTTGGCTGCGAAGTACGACTCCATGTCGCCGTGGAAGTCGAGGTGGTCGCGCGTCAGGTTCGTGAAGACGCCGACGGCAAACCGCGTCCCGTCCACCCGCCGCTGCGAAAGCGCGTGAGAAGACACCTCCATCGCGCACGCGCCGCACTCGCGGGTCACCATCTCGCGCAGCATGTGCTGAACGTCCACCGACTCCGGCGTCGTTCGGGTCGCCTCGCGGTCCTCGAGGCCGACCCGGTAGACCACGGTGCCGAGCATGCCGCACCGGATGGCCGCAGCCTCGAACAGCGCGGTGACCAGGTACGCCGTCGTGGTCTTGCCGTTGGTTCCCGTGATGCCGACCACCAGAAGATCGCGACTCGGATGACCGTAGAACGCCGACGCGAGCCGCGCCATGGCGAGGCGCGCGTCGGGCACGACGACCCACGGCGCCTGCACGTCGCGCGGACGCTCCGACTCGGCGACCACGACCAGCGCGCCTTTCGAGAGCGCCTGCACCGCGAACGCGCTGCCGTCCGCTTTCTGTCCCTTCAGCGCCACGAAGAGGGAACCCTGGCCCGTCTTGCGCGAGTCGTAGGCCACCGACTTGACGACCCGCTCGGCCAGCGATGCGTCGAGCGTCGAGCGCGCGTCAGGCGCGAGGTCGCCAAGCGCCGCCAACAGATCGGCAAGTGTCATGGGCGCAGCCCCGGGGCGTGGCGGCCGAGCGCCAGGCGGCACGACCCGCCGCTCTCGAGCGCCGCGCCAGGCAGCGGATCCTGTTCAGTCACCACGCCGTCGCCCGTCACGCGCGGCGTGATACCCAGCCTGGCCAGCACCCGGAGTGCCTCGCGCCCGCTCAGCCCCCGCAACTCCGGCAGCACGATCTGTCCCGTCGACGACGGGCTGGCGGCCGGGATGATCGTCAACGACAGGACCGGACCGGACACCTTGATTCCGTTGCCGCTACTGTGACGCGCCACAAGGACGGGAGGCATCGGGTTGATGGTCGGCGCGACGGCCAGGTACCGGAGCGAGGCGTCGGCGATCCGCCGGAAGATCGGCGCCGACACGGTGCCGCCGAAGGGTCTGTTCGGGCCGCGGGGGGTGTCGATGAGGACAAGGATCGTCAGCGCCGGCTGGCGCGACGGGACGAAGCCGACGAACGACACGTTGAAGTCCTTCTTCAGGTATTGCCCATCCTTGACCTTGTTCGCGGTGCCGGTCTTGCCCGCGACGGTGAAGTCCGGAAGGCGGGCATTCTTCCCGGTCCCTCGCTCAACAACAGCCTCCATGATGGAGGTCAGCTCCGCCGCAGTTTCTGCCGAGGTCACGCGACGAATCACCTTGCGCGGGACGACCGAGCGCCGGTTGCCATCGATCATCGCGCGCACCACCCGCGGCTGCACCAGCTCGCCGCCGTTGGCCACCGCGCTCGCCGCGGCCGCCATCTGCAGCGGCGTCACGCCGATCTGGTAGCCCATCGAGACCGAAGCCAGCGCGCCGTCGGTCCACTGCGACGGCCGCCACACGATCCCGGCGTTCTCGCCCGGGAAGTCGGGCGACAGGCGCGTGCCGAACCCGAAGCGTTCGACGTAGCGACCGAGGCGTTCCGCGCCAAGGCGGAACCCGATCTTGATCGCACCGATGTTGCTCGATTTGACGATCACGTCAGTGAACGAGAGCGTCCCGTACGCGTGCCCCTGGGCTTCTTTGATGATCCTGGGCCCAATCGCGATCGTCCCGCCGCCGGTCTCGATCAGATCGGTCGGACTCATCACCTTCTCTTCGAGCGCGGCCGATGCCGTGACGAGCTTGAAGGTTGATCCTGGCTCGTAGATGTCCTGGACAGCGCGATTGCGCCGACGCTCGGCGGGCACGCGCCCGTAGTCGTTCGCGTTGAACGACGGCTCGCTCGCGAGGGCGAGGATCTCGCCGGTCGTCGAATCCATCATGACCACGCTGCCGCCGATCGCCCGGTTCTCCTCGACGCCCGCCCGCAGTTCCCGCTCGGCGATGTACTGCAGGGTTGCGTCGATCGTGAGCTCGATGGTGGCGCCAGGCACGGGCGGATCGCCGACGCGGCTGAAGGGCTTTCGACCGATCTTGCGGCCGTCGTGTTGCAGCCGCATGAGGCCCGGACGCCCGCGGAGCTTCGGGTCGTAGAGGGCCTCGAGCCCGGCCAGGCCCTTGTTCTCGGTTCCGACGTAGCCGAGCACGGCCGCAGCCAGTTCCTGGTTGGGATAGTAGCGGCGCGGCTCCTTCACGAAGTAGACGCCGTCGATCTCGAGCGCGGCCACGCGGCGCGCCTGCTCGTCGTTCACCCGGTGGCGCACGAAGGCAAACTCGCTCTCCCGGCCGAGGTGCTTCGTCATGGTCGCGCGCTCGCCGTCGTCGCAATCGCCGAGCGCGTCGCACAGGCTCGCGACCGCCTGCCCTGTGTTCCCCAGCTTGCTCGGCACGGCGACCACCGTGTCGACCTCGGCGCTGGAGGCGAGTACCCTGCCGTGACGGTCCACGATGTCGCCCCGCTGCGCGGGCTCCACCAAAAAGCTCGTCTGCTGGCGCTCGCTCCTCGCCTGGAGTTTGTCGTACTGGTAGATCTGGAGATTGACGAGACGGACGAACACGGCAAACAGGCAGACCGCGAACACGACGACGACCACGACCAGGCGGGGGCCCGCAGTAAGCCGCCAGCTGCGTGGATCTGGTTGCTCAGCCATGATCGCTCCTACCGCGCCGCAACGACTGACGAGGGTGGCTGCTCGGGCGGAACGACTCGCTCGATCACGATGGCATCGCCGCGCCCGGGAGCGGCCATGTGCAGAAGGTTCGTGGCCAGCCCCTCAATGCGTGGCAGCGCCCGCAGCATCGCAATATCGAGCCGCAGCCCGCGGGCGATCGCCTCCTCCCGGGCGTGCTCTTGCTGCACTTGCCCCAGCCGGAACCCGAGCGAGGACGGGGCATATCGCTCTGTCCCATCGAACAGCGCAGCCGCAATGATCAGGAGCCCGACCAGCAGAGAGCGCCGGAACTCGCGCTGTCGCGCCTGGTCCACCTCGAGGTTGACATGCTGGCGGGGTAGCGCCGGGCTCACCTCGAACGTCGTGCTGCTGACCTTGGCCTGCATGTCGCGGTCCTCTCCCGTAAAACCTTTCTCAGGCCACTCGCTCGACGGCCCGGAGCTTTGCGCTCCGGGCCCTCGGGTTGCTGGCCACTTCCTCGTCGGTGGGCTGGCCCGCCTTGCGGGCCAGCAGCCGGAGTGACCGCGTCTCGTCGGCCGCGAGCTGCCGCAGCGTGTGCTTGACGACCCGGTCCTCGAGCGAGTGAAACGCGATCACGACCAGGCGTCCGCCCGGCGTCAGCCGCTGGCACGCGTGGTCCACGAATTGATCGAGCCCCTCGAGCTCCCCGTTCACGCGGATTCGCAGCGCCTGAAACGTGCGCGTCGCAGGGTGAATCGGGCTATAGCCCTTCCGTGGCACCGCCCGACGCACGATGGCCGCGAGCTGCCCGGTCGTGGCCACCGGACCCTCGCGGCGTGCCTCTGCAATCGCGTGCGCAATCCGCCGCGAGAAGCGCTCCTCGCCGAACGCGTAGATCAGGTCGGCGAGTTCGTGCTCCTCGAGCTCCGCGATCAGATCAGCGGCCGTCATGCCGGCCGACCGGTCCATCCGCATGTCGAGCGGTTCGTCCCTCTGGAAACTGAACCCGCGCCCCACGCCGTCGAACTGCAGCGAGGAGACGCCAAGATCGGCGACGATGCCGTCCGCGCCCTGCACCCCGCGCGCATCGAGCACCTCGCCGAGGTTCTTGTAATCCGCATGCACGAACTCCACCCGATCGGCCCATCGCCCCAGGCGCTCACGCGCGATCGACAGCGCCTCGAGGTCCCTGTCGATCCCGATCAGTCGTGTCGCCCCCGCCTCCAGCACCGCCGCAGCGTGGCCTCCAAGGCCGAGCGTGCAATCCACGAAGAGCCCGCCGCGCTGCGGATCGAGAGCGTGCAGAACCTCAGCTCTCATCACCGGAACGTGCTCGGGTATGGTCACTGGACGTCCTTGCCGCCCGTTACGGGGTCTCGATCTTCAGAGTCTGCCGCAGCATGCCCGCCACGACGCGCCGGTCGTTGTCGGTGAACGGCGCGGCGGCCAGATCCGCCTTGAGCCGCTCCAGGTTCCAGACCTCGAGGTGGTCGAAGTTGCCGACCACGTCCACGTCGCCGGCCATGCTCGCTCTCTCGCGGAGCCGAGGGTGGATCAGCAGGCGGCCCTGGTTGTCGATCTCGGCCACCTGGCCATAAAAACTGGTATGTTTGAAAAAGCGATCCACTTCGGGATCCCGGACCAGCCCCTGCGCGCCAAGCTGCCGCTCGATCTCAGCCCAGACGGGCATCGGATAGAGGTGGGCAGAGATGCCATCGAGGCTGGTCACGAAGAACTCGCGGCCGAATTTTTTCTCGATCGACTCGAGGAAGTCGCGGGGAATTTTCAGGCGGCTCTTTTCGTCGATTTTGGCCGTGAAACTGCCGCGCAACATGCCTGTTCTCCCACCTCACTCCACTTTGGACCACTCGGATGGTAAGGGACGAGCTGGGGGTTGTCAATCCCTAATAAATGGAAGAGGTTAGCCCTGTGCGCGGGGGGCGTCGATGGTTCGCTTTTGCTTCGCTGGCCTACCCAAGTTCAGAGGTATCAAGACGACGGCTGAGGGGCCCGTGTGGCGGGCAATCGTTCCGAGTCTGCCGCGAGCGTGATAGCATTTGAGGTTTGCCATGCTACGAACTGCACTGATTGGATTTCCCTCGTCGGGCAAGACGACGCTGTTTCAGCTGATGACGAGCCAGCACGAGGCCCCCAAGGCGGGCCACGGCAAGCTCGAAGCGGTCGTCGGGGTCGCCCGTGTGCCTGACGTCCGCGTGGATCGGCTGGCCGTTCTGTACAAGCCGAAGAAAACGACGCCCGCCACCGTGGAATTCGCGGACCTGGCCGGGCCGGGCCGGACGGGAGCGCAGGCGCTGCTCGACGTGGCGCCGTACCGCAACGCCGATGCGCTCGTGCATGTCATCCGCGCGTTCCGCGACCCGACGGTCACGCACCACGCGGACGGGATCAACCCGGCCAGTGACGCTCAGGCGATGGAGGACGAGCTCCTCCTTGCCGACCTCGCGGTCACCGAGAAGCGTCTCGATCGGATCGATCGCGACATGAAGAAGGGGCGGACGCCGGAGCTCGAGCGCGAGAAGGCTCTCATCCTCCGCTGCAAGGACGCGCTGGAGAACGGCCTGCCGCTGCGCGGCCTCTCGATGACCGACGACGAGCGGAAGATGCTGAGAGGGTTCCAGTTCCTCTCGGCCAAGCCGCTGCTGCTCGTGGTGAATCTCGACGAGGCCGACACGGCGCTCCTCGCCGACGGAGCGCGAGCCGCCGAAGTGGCCGGGCTGACCACCTTTCTCTCGCGCGTCGGCACAGGTGTCGTGGCGGTGTGCGCGAGGATCGAGCTCGAGATCGGGCAACTGGACGCCGCCGATGCGCAGGCGTTCCTCGCCGATCTCGGCCTGGCGGAACCCGGCGTCAACCGGGTGATCAGGACCACCTACGACCTGCTTGGCTACATTTCCTTCCTCACCGCGGGCGAGGACGAGTGCCGCGCGTGGTCGGTCCCGCGCGGAACGCACGCGCAGGTGGCGGCCGGTGAGATCCACTCGGACATCGCGCGCGGGTTCATCCGGGCCGAGGTCGTGCGTTTCGAGCACCTTGTTGCCCGAGGATCGCTTGGTGCTTGCCGCGAGCACGCGGAGGTCCGACTCGAGGGCAAGGAGTACGTGGTCGAGGACGGGGACGTGATCAATTTCCGGTTCGCGACCTAGCTCGCTCCAGCGAGCCGCTGCCTGCTGGCGGCTGGCTGCCGACCGCTGACTGCTGCTGTTGATTTGTTATGTCCGTCCGCACCGTCCTCGTCTGCGAAGTGCAGGTGCCGCTCGTCGAAGGCGGCGCCGAGCGACTGGTCCGCCAGCTCGCGCACCAGTTGACGCTCCGCGGGTACGAGGCCGGCATCGTGTCGGTGCCGTTCAAGTGGTATCCCAAGCAGGAGATCCTCACGCACGCGGCCGCGTGGCGGCTGCTCGACCTCAGCGAGAGCAACGGCCGGCCGATCGACATGGTGATCACCACGAAGTTCCCGTCGTACTTCGTGCGACACCCGAACAAGGTCACCTGGCTCACGCACCAGTACCGCGCCGCGTACGAGCTCTGCGGAACCGAGTACAGCGATTTCGAGGACACCGAGCTCGACGTGGCGCTGCGCGAGCGCATTTTCAGCCTCGATCGCGAGATGCTGCTCGAGTCGCGCCGCATCTATGCGATCGCCCGGAACGTCGCCCACCGCCTGCAGAAATACGTGGGCGTCGGCGCCGAGCCGCTCTATCATCCCCCGAGGCTGGCGGATCGGTTGCGCTGCGGCGCGTTCGGCGACTACATCCTGTCGGTGGGCCGCCTCGAGTCGATCAAGCGCGTGGATCTCGCGATTCGCGCGTTCCGGCACGTGGACCCCGGCGTGCGGCTGCTCGTCGTCGGTGAGGGCACGCAGCGCGAGAACGTGGAACGGGTGGCGGAGGAGGCGGGGGTCCGCGACCGTGTGGAGTTCCTCGGCGCCCGTTCGGACGACGATCTTGTCGATCTCTACGCGGGCGCGCTCGGCGTCGTCTATGCCCCGTTCGACGAGGATTACGGGTACGTGACGCTCGAGGCGTTCCTGAGCGGCAAGCCGGTGGTGACCGCCTCGGACTCGGGCGGCGTCCTCGAGTTCGTCGAGGACGGGGTGAACGGGTATGTCTGCGCGCCGGATGCCGACGACATCGCGCGGGCGATGAACGGCCTGGCCGCCAGCCGTGCGCGGGCGGCGTCGCTCGGAACTGCCGGACGCGAGCGCGCCCAGACGATTACGTGGGACGGCGTCATCGAGAAGTTCGTTGGTGGACAGTGAAGAAACTCATCATCCAGATCCCGTGCCTGAACGAGGCGAAGACGCTCCCGGAGACGATCGCCGACCTGCCGCGCCACGTGCCCGGCATCGATGTCGTCGAGTTCCTGGTGGTCGATGACGGCTCGACCGACGGGACGTCCGAGGTTGCGAGGGCGCACGGCGTCCATCACGTCGTGCGGTTCCGCCGTCGCAAGGGCCTGGCCGCGGCGTTCATGGCCGGCATCGATGCGTGCCTCAAGCTCGGCGCCGACTTCATCGTCAACACGGACGGGGACAACCAGTACTGCGCGAAGGACGTCGGCACGCTGCTGCAGCCGCTGCTGTCGGCCGAAGCCGACCTGGTCATCGGCGACCGGAACATCCAGGCCGTCAAGCAGATGAGCGCCACCAGGAAGCGCTTGCAGTTGCTGGGAAGCTGGGTGGTGCGCCAGGTGTCGAACACGCGGGTGCCCGACACGACGAGCGGGTTCAGGGCCTACACCCGCGACGCGGCGCTCCGGCTCACCATCGTGTCCGACTTCTCGTACACGCTGGAGTCGATCATCCAGGCGGGGAAGAAGCGGATGGCGATCGCGCACGTGCCGGTCGCGACGAACCCGCGCATGCGCGAGTCGCGGTTGTTCAGCAGCACGTGGGCCTACATCAAGGCGTCGGCCGCGACGATCGTCCGCATCTACACGATGTACGAGCCGCTCAAGGTCTTTACCTCGATCGGCACCGTCGTCTTCCTCTGCGGCGCCGGCGTGTCGATCCGGTTCCTCTACTTCTACCTGACGGGCACGGGCCGCGGGCACCTGCAGTCGTTGATCCTCGCGGCCGTGCTGCTGATCGTCGGCTTCCAGGTCGCGTTGATCGGCCTCGTCGCGGATGTGATTTCCGGCAACCGGAAACTGATCGAAGACCTGCTCTACCGGGTCCGAGGGATCGAGCTGACGCTCGGCGAAAGCGCGGTCACCGCGGCCGCCCGCAAGCAGGAACACGTGGAGCGCTAGTGGCGTCACCCGAACAGACGTCCGTCGTGATCCCCGCCTTCAACGAGGCCGACGGCATCGCCGATGTCGTCTCGGGGCTGCGCGGATCGGCCGCGTGGCACGAGATCCTCGTCGTGGACGACGGGTCGACGGATGCCACGAGCGCCGCGGCGCTGGCCGCCGGCGCGCGGGTGGTCCGCCATCCTTACAACAAGGGCAACGGCGCATCAGTGAAGAGCGGCATCCGCGAAGCGACCGGCGAATACGTGCTGATCATCGACGCCGACGGGCAGCACGCGCCGGCGGACGCCAGGCGCCTCGTGTCGCGGCTGGGCGACTACGACCTGGTGGTCGGCGCGCGGGCGCACGCCACCCAGGCCACCGTGGCCCGGCGTCTCGGCAACCACCTGCTCAACGGCCTCGCCTCGTACCTGACGGGCCGGCCAATCCCCGACCTGACGTCCGGGTTTCGCGCCGCGCGGCGGCAGCACCTCCGCGAGTTCATCCACCTGCTGCCCAATGGGTTCTCGACGCCGACGACCACGACCCTGGCCTTCATCAAGGCGGGCTACAACGTGGTGTTCGAGCCGGTCGAGGCGCGCCTGCGGGTGGGCCAGTCGAAGATCCGGCTGCTGCGCGACGGCGCCAAGTTCTCCCTGATCGTGCTCAAGGTCGTCACGATCTTCAGCCCGCTGCGCGTGTTCCTGCCCGTCAGCCTCGCCTCGTTCGCGGTCGGCCTCGGCTACGCCATGTGGACCATCACCACGCAGTCGCACGTGACGAACTCCTCGGTGCTCCTCATCATGCTCGGCGTAATCGTGTTCCTGATGGGACTGGTGTCCGAGCAGATCGCAGCACTCCGCTTCGAAGGACGGGAGTAGATGACGCGGGCGCCAGGAGCCGGACCGTCGACGGCGCCGCCGGGCGCGAACCGCACTGGCGGGTGGCTCGCGGCGGCCGTGCTCCTCGGCTTCGTCGTGCGCCTGGTCTTCGGCCTGGCGTATTGGGTGGACAAGCCGCTCACGCTCGATGAACAGGAGTACCTGCTGCTGGCTCACAACCTGGCCCACGGCCGCGGGTTCTCGTACGCGTCGCCGGAATCGGGGAGGGTCGAGGGGCGGCACGTCGGGCGGGCGCCGCTCTATCCGCTGTGGCTCGCGGGTATCTCCATGGCGGTTCCGGGGAGCGCGATTCGCGGGGATCGCCTGCCCGCATCGGTGCCGACCGAGGTGAAGGTCGTGCAGGCGCTGCTCGGCTGCGCCCTCATCTGGCTCGTCGGATGGTGGGCGACGCGAATCGCGGGGCCAGGTGCGGCGGCGGTCGCCGGCCGGCCGTTGGCAGGCCGTCACCCGGCCGTCGCCGGGGTCGCGGCCGCGTTCCTGGCCTCGGTTTACCCCCCGCTGGTCTGGATCGGCAGCTACGCGCTGAGCGAGAGTCTCTACGCGGTGCTCGCCTTGCTGGCCGCGCTCGTCATCGACCGCGCGATGACGCCGGCGACCGGCGTTCGGTCGTACGGGATCGCGCTGGCTGGCGGGCTGCTGACCGGCCTCGCCGCGCTGGCGCGCCCGGCCATTCTGTTGTTCCTGGCACTCGTCGCGGCCTGGGGGCTCGTTCGCGGCCGCGGATGGTGGCTCGTAGCGGTGCTCGGCGGCGCGATGCTCGTCGTCTTTCCCTGGACCGCCAGGAACCACGCGGTCTACGGCCGGTTCGTGCTGGTCGCCTCGGAAGGCGGCGTCACATTCTGGACGGGCAACAACCGGCTGGCGCGCGGCGAAGGCGACCTTGCGGCGAACCTCGAGATGAAGCGCGCGGCCCTCGAGATCGAACGCGCGGCCGGCAACGCCACGCCGGAGGCTCTCGAGGAAATCTTCTACAGGGCTGCGCTCGACGACATTCGCAGCGACCCGGTCCGATGGGTCGGCCTGCTCGGGCGAAAGGCCTTCTACACGGTGGTCCCTGTCGGGCCGTCGTACACGCTGCACTCCACGCGGTTCGTCGTGGCCTCGGTCGCGTCGTACCTGCTCGTGCTGCCATTCGCTGTCGTCGGCGCGTGGCGGGCGCGAGGCCGCACGACGCCCCCCGTGGCGCTCTGGTTGCTGGCCGCCGCCTCCGTGATGGTGTGTCTCGTGTTCTTTCCCCAGGAACGCTTTCGGATCCCGGTGATCGACCCCGTGCTGATCGTGTACGCCGCCGCCTGCGCGCCGGCGATGCTGCCCCATCGAGAGGGGAACGCAGGACGACGATGAGAACGCCACGCAGCCTGGTCGTGATCCCGACCTACGACGAACGCGAGAACCTGGGACCGCTCGTGCGGCAGATCCTGGAGCACGAAGGGTGCGCGGTCATGATCGTGGACGACCAGTCTCCCGACGGCACCGGGGAGGTGGCCGACGATCTCGCCCGGGAGTTTCCCGGTCGCGTCGACGTCGTGCACCGAGTGGGCAAGCGCGGCCTCGGCAGGTCCTACGTGGAGGGATTCCGCCTCGCGCTCGAGCGGGACGTCGATCTCATCTGCCAGATGGATGCGGACTTTTCGCACGATCCGAAATACCTGCCGTCGCTGATCGCGGCGACGGAGGATCACGACGTGGTCGTCGGTTCCCGCTACCTGAACGGGATCAGCGTGGTGAACTGGCCGCTCCACCGACTCATCCTGAGCACGTTCGCCAACCGCTATATCCGCGCCGTGACCGGCCTGGCCGTTCGCGACTGCACCGGCGGCTTCCGGTGCTGGCGGCGTGAGGCGCTCGGGCGCATCCCGCTCGGCCGGATCGTGTCGGATGGGTACTCGTTCATGGTGGAGATGCTGTTCGAAGCCGCGCGGCAGCAGTGTCGAATCGGTGAGGTCCCCATCGTGTTCGTCGAGCGCCGGATGGGCGTCTCCAAGCTGTCGAGCGACGTGCTCGCCGAGTCGGTGATCATGCCGTGGCGCCTGCGCCTGCGGAAACTCCTGGGGCGATAGCATCGTGGACGAACGGTCGAAGGCACAGGGGCGGGAGGTCGTGGTCATGGTGGCCACCTCCTATCCGCGGTTTCCGGGTGACACGATCGGCACCTTCATGGAGCCGATCGCGCGAGGCGTGGCCGCACGTGGTCACGAGGTGCACATGGTGATCCCGTGGCACCCGCGGCTGGCGCGCGATCGCGTCGAGGACGGCGTGCGTTTCCATCCGTTCCGGTACGCGCCCACCCGCAACCTCTGTGTTTTCGGGTACGCCGGAGCGCTGCGGGCCGACGTGAGTCTTCGGCTGTCCGCCTACGCGGTGGCTCCCTTCGCGCTCGCCGCCGGCTGGCGGAAGGCGCGGAACATCGCCCGCGTGTTCGGCGCCACCGTCATCCACGGCCACTGGGTGATCCCGGGCGGCGCCATCGCCGCCGCGGCGTGTCCCCGGCTCCCGATGGTGGTGAGCCTCCATGGGTCCGACGTCTACCTCGCGGAACGGAACCCGGTCGCCAGGCGCGTCGCGCGCGCGGTATTTCAGCACGCCGGCTGGATGACCGCTTGCAGCGAGGATCTCCGGTCGCGCGCGATTGCCCTTGGCGCGACGGCCGAGCGCTCTGAAACAGTGCCGTACGGCGTGGACGCCGATCGCTTTCGTCCTGACGCCGAGGCACGAGCGCGGGTCCGAGGGCCACTCGGCTTACGCGAAGACGATCCCCTGCTCTTCACGGCCGGGCGCTTCGTCCGGAAGAAGGGGTTCGAGTACCTGATCGACGCCGTCGCCCCCGATCGCGAGACGCAGACCAGGCCACCGGGGGGCCAGGCGGGCGACG